>WOZT01000234.1 GCA_011620145.1 Gammaproteobacteria bacterium
CTGGATGCATCCGAGTTCAAGGAAATGCAGATCAATACCAGCGGCCGTTTCGGCGGGCTGGGCATTGAAGTCCAGATGGAAGATGGTTTCGTCAAGGTGGTCGCGGCCATCGACGACACCCCTGCTGCCCGCGCCGGCCTGCAAACCGGCGACCTGATCATCAAGCTTGACGATACCCAGGTCAAAGGCTTGACCCTGACCGATGCGGTCAACCGCATGCGGGGCGAGCCCGGCAGCCAGATCCGCCTCACCATCCTGCGCGAAAAACAGGATGCGCCGTTCGTGGTGACCCTGACCCGCGATGTCATCAACGTTCAGAGCGTCAAGCGTCGCCTGCTGGAGCCGGGCTATGGCTATGTCCGCATCACCCAGTTCCGCAACGATGCGGGCAAGGATCTGGAAGACGCGCTGAGCAAACTGGTCGCCGAAAACAAAGCCCCCCTGCGCGGCCTGGTGCTGGACCTGCGCAACAACCCCGGCGGTTTGTTGACGGCGGCGGTGGAAGTCGTCGATGTGTTCCAGGATTCCGGGCTGGTGGTCTATACCCAGGGGCGGGACAAGAGCAGCCGCCAGGATTTCCAGGCCAAGCCCGGTGACAGCCTGCGCGGCGCGCCGATGGTGGTGTTGGTGAACGGTGGCTCTGCCTCGGCTTCCGAGATCGTTGCCGGCGCGCTACAGGACAACAAGCGTGGTCTGGTGGTGGGGACTCGCACCTTTGGCAAGGGGTCGGTGCAGACCGTGCTGCCCCTGCCCAGCGGCGATGCCATCAAGCTCACCACGGCCCGTTACTACACCCCGAGCGGCCGCTCAATCCAGGCCCAGGGCATCGAGCCCGACATTCCCTTGCAGCCGGTCAAGGTCAGCAAGGCGGATGCCCCGGCGGGTCTGTTGCGGGAATCCGATCTCAGCGGTCGCCTGGCGCCCGAGGGTAAGGCTTCCCCGGCGGCCACACCCGCTGCCCCGGACGACAAGGATGGCGGTCTCGTGTCCAGCGATTATCAACTCTATGAATCGCTCAATCTGCTCAAGGGCATGACCCTGGTGCAGTCGCGGCGTTGAGTGAGGCAGGAGGACGCCATGCCCCCGCGCGTGTTGGTGCCGTTGGCCACGGGATGCGAGGAAATGGAAGCCGTCACGATCATCGACCTGCTGCGTCGCGCCGGGATCGAGGTCACGGCGGCAGGGCTGGAAGCGGGCCCGGTCATCGCCAGCCGGGGCGTCCGGCTGTTGCCGGACACCACCCTGGACGCGGTGGCTGAGGCGTCATTTGATCTGATCGTTCTTCCCGGCGGGGCCGAGGGCGCGCGGCGACTGGGGCAGGACTCGCGTTTGGCGGCGTTGCTGACTCGACAGATCGCACAAGGGCGGCGGGTCGCGGCCATCTGCGCGGCGCCCGCCGTCCTTGCGCGGTTGGGTTTGCTGAACGGTCGACGGGCCACCGCTTATCCTGGTTTTCTCGAACCTCTGGATGTCTCCGGGCTGGTGCTTGATAGCGCCGCCTCGATCGTTATGGACGGACCCGTGATCACATCAAGGGGACCCGGCACCGCCATGGATTTCGCCCTCTTCCTCATTGAGCAACTCACTGACCTGCCCACCCGGACGCAGGTCGAGGACGGTCTGCAACGCCCAGCGTCCCAGCGTGATGCGCCGATCACGATCGCTTGAGATCGAGCGCGCCAAGATCCTGAACTCCGAAGCCTGAACATGCGTCATACGACAGCCATCTCGCGTGCGCTGCGTGAGCCGTGTGGCCCATGCTGCCGGGAAAACATCGTCGCATTGGCATGCGTGATGATTTCACAGAGCCGGATATCCGCCACCCTGGTTTTCCATAGGCGATCCGGCCACGGCATGCTGGAACTCTCTCCGTAGGACGAATAGGCCGATGCCGCTATCCCAGCAGCCGTCTCCGGATCAGGGCACGGCAATGGTCGCTGAAGCCGCGCCGCTCAGCTCACGTGTCCAGTCTGCGCGTGTTCTTCTGACGAAGTTGCGCTGCTTCCATACAATTTCAGCGCGACTCGTTGTGTTGCTTTGCTGGTGCGCTTGGTTGGCTGGATGCGCCTTGGCGCCCGTTGAAAACCGGACGCTGTCCACCGCGCTTGGCAATGCTCAAAGCCAGACCACCTGGCTGGGTAAGACCATCACCTCTCAGACTGCGCAACACCCCGGAAAGAGCGGCATCGATCTGCTGCAATATCCCTACGATGCCTTTGCCGCCCGCATCCTGTTGGCCCAGACTGCCGAGCGCACCCTCGATGTTCAGTACTACATCTGGCACGACGACCTCGCCGGGACGCTGTTGCTGGAAGCCTTGCGTGCCGCGGCAGAGCGCGGCGTGCGCGTGCGGCTGTTGCTTGATGACAATGGCACCACCGGGCTGGATCGCGAGCTGGCCGCCCTGGACGCACATCCCAATATCGAGGTGCGACTGTTCAACCCCTTCGTTCCGCGCCATCCGAAATGGCTGGGGTATCTCACCGAGTTTCCGCGAGCCAATCGGCGCATGCACAACAAATCCTTCACCGCCGACAACCAGGCCACCATCATCGGCGGGCGCAATGTCGGGGATGAGTATTTCGGTGCCGCCGAGGGCGTGCTGTTCGCCGATCTGGATGTTTTTGCCGTCGGCCCGGTCGTGAGCGCGGTATCCAGCGATTTTGACCGCTACTGGGCCAGTGGCTCGTCCTATCCCGTCAGCCAGATCCTGCCTCGTGTTGATCCTGATGGCCTGGCGCAACTGGCCGCAAAGGCATCCCAAGTCACCCACGATCCCAGGGCTGCGACCTATCTGGAGGCGATACGCCGTACCCATTTCGTCAAAAAATTATCGGATGGCACCTTGAACTTTGAATGGGCCGAGGCTCACATGGTCAGTGACGATCCTGGCAAAGGCCTTGGACAAGCCGGAAAAGAAGGATTACTTATCTCCCAACTGGATGAAATCATTGGTGTTCCCCGTGAGAATGTCGATCTGGTCTCTTCCTATTTCGTGCCCACCCTGGCCGGTGTGGACGCCTTTGTCGAGATGGCTGAACGTGGGGTGCGAATCCGCATTCTGACCAATTCCTTGGACGCGATCGACGTGCCTATTGTCCACGCTGGCTATGCCAAGCGACGCAAGGATTTGCTGGACGCCGACATCGTGCTCTATGAAATGCGCCGCCTGTCGCCCAGCCTCCAGCGCGGCAGGCGCGCCGGCCTGTTCGGCAGCTCGAGTTCCAGCCTGCATGCCAAAACCTTCGCGGTGGATGGCGAGCGGGTGTTCATCGGCTCGTTCAATTTCGATCCGCGTTCTGCAAATCTCAATACCGAATCAGGTCTTGTCATCGACAGCCCGCGGCTCGCCCGCCAGATCGCTGCCGCCTTTGATGAAGCGATTCCGGCCAATGCCTATGA
>WOZT01000170.1 GCA_011620145.1 Gammaproteobacteria bacterium
ACCGCTGCTCGCCCACCCCACCGATGCGACTTGGCTGCGCTCCGTCCGAAACCCGGTCCAAACCCTCAAGTAAAGGGCTCGATTTCACGATATTAGGAAGAGACGGCGGGTGTCTTGCAGCCCCGCTCCCTGGATCTTCCGTGTCGAGGAAATACGGCCCATGGCCACCAGCCCCCTGAACCCGTCCCGCCTGTCTGGCCTGGCACGCCGTCTGGTCCAGGCCAGTCTGATCACGGCTGATGTCGCCAGCCGGGCACAGGAGGAGTCCGCGAACAACCGCCAATCCCTGGTGGTGTATCTCTATGAGCAAAAACTGGTTGCTAACCGCGAACTGGCGCGGATGGTGGCCGAGGAATTCGGCGCCCCACTGATTGATCTGGCGGCACTCGACCTGCGCAGCATGCCCCTGCGCGAGGTGGATGAAAAACTGTTGCGCCGGCATCAGGTGTTGCCCGTATTCCTGCGCGGCAACCGCCTGTTTGTGGCTGTCAGCGATCCCACCAACCAACAGGCACTGGACGATATTCGCTTCGCCACCCGCAAGCAGGTCGAAGCACTCATCACCGAGCATCCTCAGTTGTTGGAGACGCTGGAAAAAGGCCTGGATGCCTACGACACCCGACTCAGTGCATTGGCCGATTCCGATCTGGAAAAGCTCGAAGTTCAGGGAGGCGATGCGACCACCAGCACGAATAACAGTGATCTCGAAATTGACGATGCGCCAGTGGTGCGCTTCATCAACAAGATCCTGCTGGATGCCGTCAATAAAGGCGCCTCCGACATCCATTTCGAGCCCTACGAACAGTTCTATCGCATTCGGCGCCGCCAGGACGGCATTCTCCATGACGTCAACCGGCCCCCGGTCACCCTCGGCATGAGGCTGGCTGCCCGTCTCAAGGTCATGGCGCGTCTGGACATCGCCGAGCGACGCATCCCCCAGGACGGGCGCATCAAGCTCAAACTGTCCAAGAACCGCTCCATCGATTTTCGTGTCAGCTCTTGTCCCACCTTATGGGGGGAAAAGATCGTGCTGCGTATCCTGGATGCCACCAGCGCCCAGATTGGGGTTGATGCGCTCGGCTTCGAGCCACATCAAAAAGACATTTACCTCAAGACCCTCTCCAAGCCGCAAGGCATGATCCTGGTGACCGGCCCCACGGGCAGCGGCAAGACCGTCACGCTCTATACCGGCCTGAACATCCTCAATACCACCGACCGCAACATCTCAACGGCCGAGGACCCGGTGGAAATCAACCTGCCCGGGATCAACCAGGTCAATGTCAATCCCCGCATCGGCCTGGATTTTGCCGGCTCGCTGCGCGCCTTCCTGCGCCAGGACCCGGACGTGATCATGGTGGGGGAAATTCGTGACCTGGAGACGGCGGAAATCGCCATCAAGGCCGCCCAGACCGGCCATATGGTGCTGTCCACCCTGCACACCAACGATGCGCCGCAAAGCCTGGAGCGGTTGGTGAACATGGGCGTGGCGCCCTTCAACATCGCCTCTTCGGTGCATCTGATCATCGCCCAACGCCTGGCGCGCCGGTTGTGCCGCCACTGCCGCAGCCGCGTCGATATTCCCCGCGACGCGCTGTTGCAACTGGGATTCGTGCCGGAGGAACTGGACGGGCTTACGGTGCACGGCCCTAAAGGTTGCGACCAATGCACCGATGGATACAAGGGTCGAGTCGGTATTTATCAGGTCATGCCCGTGTCACCGGCCATGGGCCGCATCATCATGGATGGCGGTACTTCCCTGGATATTGCCGATCAAGCGGCACGGGACGGCGTCATCGACCTGCGCCGGGCCGGGCTGAACAAGGTCAAGGAAGGCGCCACCAGCCTGGAAGAGATTCATCGCGTCACCATCGAATAAACGGTTTACCCCATGGCCAATCAAGCAGTCAAGAACACCCTGTTCGTCTGGGAAGGCAAGAACAAGACCGGCCAGACCGTGAAGGGGATACAAAACGCCCCCAGCGAAGCGGTGATTCGCGCCTTGCTGCGACGCCAAGGCATCAGTCCCACCGCCATCAAGAAACAGAGTGGCCGCGCCGCGCGTAAACGCAGGCAAAAAATCCGCCCCGTCGACATTGCCATCTTCTCCCGCCAGTTGGCCACCATGATCGGCGCGGGCGTGCCATTGGTGCAGGCATTGGAAATTGTGGCACGCGGCAATGACAACGTCGGAATGCGCGAGCTCATCATGAACATCCGTTCCTCCATCGAAGGCGGCTCCTCGCTTTCGGAGGCCCTGGCCGCACATCCCGCCCAGTTTGATGATCTGTTCGTCAACCTGGTGGGGGCCGGCGAAAAATCCGGCGCCCTGGAAACCCTGCTGGACAAGATCGCGACCTACAAGGAAAAATCCGAGGCCATCAAGGCCAAGGTACGCAAGGCGTTGACCTACCCGACCGTGGTCACCTTCGTCGCCCTGGTGGTCACAGGCATCCTGCTTTATTTTGTGGTGCCCCAGTTCGAAAACCTGTTCGGCAGCTTCGGAGCCGACTTGCCCGCGTTCACCCGCATGGTCGTCAACCTGTCGAAATTCGTACAGGCCTGGTGGTGGGTGATCCTGGGCGCTATCGGCGGCATCGTGACCGTCATTCGCTACTTCAATCGCACCTCGGCGAATTTTCGTCGCAGAAGGGACCAATTGCTGCTGCGCCTGCCGATAATCGGCAAGATTCTGCACAAGGCGGCCGTGGCCCGTTTCACCCGCACCCTGTCGACCATGTTCACTGCCGGGGTGCCCTTGGTGGAAGCCATGGAATCCGTAGCCGGCGCGACCGGCAACATCGTGTTCCAGGAAGCCGTCATGAAAATGCGTGAGCAGGTCGCCACCGGCCAGCAATTGCACCTGGCGATGCAGGAACGCGTCGATCTGTTCCCCAACATGGCCGTACAAATGATCGCCATCGGCGAGGAATCTGGTGCCCTGGATGACATGTCCGCCAAGGTGGCCGAATTCTACGAGGCGGAGGTGGACAATCTGGTGGACAACCTGAGCACCCTGCTGGAACCGATGATCATGGCCATTCTCGGGGTGCTGGTCGGTGGACTGGTCACTGCCATGTATCTGCCGATTTTCCAGATGGGAAAAGTGATCTGAATCAAGTGCAAAACGCAAGCCGCGACCGGACGCTGTTCCCCATGGCCCTCGCGGCAAGGATGCAGACCATCTGCACCATCATTTGGCAACGCCTTACCGAATCATCCAGGAGTCTGGCTTGGACGAACTGCTGAATTTCTTCCAAACCCATCCAACATTTTGGATCAGCGCCATTTGCGTGCTGGGCCTGATGGTGGGCAGTTTTCTCAATGTCGTTATCCTGCGGCTGCCGCCGCGCCTGGCCCATGGCTGGCGGCGGG
>WOZT01000238.1 GCA_011620145.1 Gammaproteobacteria bacterium
AATTGGGGCTTGCCCTGGATGATTTTGAGCAGGATCAGCCGGAGCTGGCACGCGCCGTGTGGTTTTTCGAGGGGCGCCGGCGTTCCGAGCAGGAAGTGATCGAGGCTTTCCTGCCGATTGCGGCAGCCATCGAGCGCGATCTTGCCACCCTGGGCGAGGGTGACATCACCTACCAGACCCCGCAGAACGCCGCAGCGCTGGATCGCGAAAGCCTGAGTGACTGGTTCGACCGACACGGCATTTCCGGCTGGATCCGCAGCCTGCTCGCCGTGGCCTACACCACCGAGATGGGCCTGGAGCCGGAACAGCAATCCGCACTCAACCTGTTGACCTTTATCTCCCCCGAACCCGATCCCTTCCGCGTGTTCGGTGAGAGCGACGAGCGCTTTCATGTGCGCGGCGGCAATGATTTGGTGATCCAGGAATTGGGTCGGCGGCTGGGCAGCGTGATTGAAATCGGCGCGGTGCTGGAATCGCTCCGCCAATCCGCCGCCGGCGCGTATCGGTTGAGCCTGCGGCGCGATGGCGCCAGCTCGGAGGTGACCGCTTCCCATGTGATCCTGACCCTGCCGGTGACCACGCTGCGTCAGGTCGACCTGAAGCTGGATCTGCCCGCCATCAAGCGCCGCGCCATCGCCGAACTCGCCTACGGCACCAATGCCAAGTTGATGATCGGTTTTGCCCGACGGATCTGGCGCGAGTCGACGGCCTCCGATGGCAGCACTTTCTCCGATCTGCCCTACCAGACCAGCTGGGAAACCAGCCGCATGCAGGCCGGCCCTGCCGGCATCCTGACCAACTTCGTCGGCGGGCAGCACGGAATCGACATCGGTCAGGGCAGCGCCGCTGATCAGGCCGAACGGGCCGTGGCGGATCTGGACCGGCTATACCCCGGGATTGCAGCGCAACGCAGCGGCATGCGGGAGGCGCGTTTCCATTGGCCCAGTCATCCCTGGACGCTGGGCAGTTACCTGTGTCTGCGGCCTGGGGACTGGACCGGCTTGGGAGGGGCTATTGCCGAGCCGGTCGGTCGCTTGCGCTTCGCCGGCGAGCATTGTTCGACCCTGGCCCAGGGGTTCATGGAAGGCGGTTGTGAAACGGGGGACAACGCCGCGGCCGAGCTGCTCGCTGAACTGGGCCTCGTGGCTCCCGGATCGACTTTGCGGCGCGTGCTGATGGGACGGGCGGCCTGAGACACGCCCTGGCGGCACAATGCCGGCGCTTCGAACACTCGAAAAACGGCAATGCAGCGAAGGGCGGCAAGGCCCTGCCCGCTGGATATCCGGATCAAGAAGACGCGGTCGCAGAGAGGGGCCTGAGCCGACTGTAGCGGCGGCCATAGCCGCCATAGATGACCAGGCCGATGGTCAGCCAGGCGAGGAAGCGGAGCCAACTGTTGATGGGGAGCCCAGCCATCAGCAACAGGCAGGTGAGCAGGGTGATGATGGGCGCCAGTGGCCCGCCCGGTGCACGAAAATCACGCTGACGCTCAGGTTGTTGATAGCGCAGGATCAGCACGGCCACCGCCACCAGCGCAAACGCAAACAGGGTGCCGATGTTGGACAGATCGGCCAGCGTGCCGATGTCGAACAGACCTGCGGGAATACCAACCACTAACCCGGCGACCCAGGTCGCAACCGCCGGGGTGCGAAAACGCGGGTGTACGCGCCCGAACAGTGGCGGCAGCAAGCCGTCCCGCGACATGGCGAACCAGATCCGCGCCTGTCCGAGCTGAAACACCAGCAGGGACGAAACGATGCCGACCACGGCGCCAACCAGCACCACCAGCATGAGGCCACCCAGGTGCAACCGCCTGAGCGTATTGACTACGGGCGCTGCGTCACTGCCCAGCGTCTGCCATGGGGTGATGCCGGTGAGCACCAGGGCAACGCCCACATACAGCAGGGCGCAGACGGCCAGCGTGGCGATCAGGGCGATAGGAACATCGCGCTGCGGCCGGCGACACTCCTCGGCCGCGGTCGATACCGCATCGAAGCCGATGTAGGTGAAGAAAATGATTGAGCCCCCCGTCAGCACCCCGGACCAGCCGTTGGGGGCGAAGGGGTGCCAGTTGGCGGGCTGGACATAGCGCGCGGCGCAGACGATGAACACCCCGATGGCGCCGATTTTGAGCGCCACCATGAAATGGTTCATGCGCGCCGACTCGCGGATGCCGCGCACCAGAACGGCCGTCAACAGCATCACGATCAGAAAAGCCGGGATGTTGAACCCGGCATGCCAGCCTGGCGGGTAAAGCGAATTCCCCTGCAGGTCGCTCAGCCCGCCGGGCAGATAGGCGGGACTGATCCAGCGCAGTGGGGGATGGATGCCCAAACCATCCAGCAAACCAACCAGATGGGCGGAAAAGCCGACACTGACGGCCATGTTGCTGACGGCATATTCGAGGATCAGATCCCAGCCGATGATCCAGGCCGCCACTTCGCCCAGGGTGGCGTAGGTATAGGTGTAGGCGCTGCCGGCGATCGGGATCATGGCGGCCAGTTCGGCGTAACACAGCGCGGCAAACGCGCAGACGATCGCCACCAGCCCGAACGACAGGACGATCGCCGGGCCGGCGCCGGGTCGACCGAACGAGGCAGTGTGGTGCAGCAGGTAATCGATCAACGGCCCATTGAGCAGCGAAGCCGTCTGGAACTTTTCGCCGGCGATGGCGGTGCCGATGACGGTAAAAATCCCCGAGCCGATGACCGCGCCGATCCCCAGCGACGTCAAGCCCGCCCAACCCAGCGTTTTTTGCAGGCGATGGCCGGGTCGCGCGGCATCGGCCAGGAAATGATCGATGTTCTTGATGCGCAGGCGTGCGCTCATGGGTCGTGTGTCCGCCGTGGTGGACCATGCGCTGAGTCGCGCAGAGCTCAGGCCAGGGCGTGAACCATGATCCGGTTGCGCCCTTGGTTCTTGGCTTGATAGAGCGCCTGGTCGGCCAGTTGCAACAGGGCTTCCGCCTCCATCCGCGTTTCGTTGCCGACATGGGCGATCCCCAGGCTGACCGTTACACGCGGCGCAACCGGTGAATCATCATGAGCGATGTTCAGCGCCTGGAGGTTGCCCATGATACGTCGGGCGACCTTTTCAGCGCCCTCGACGTCGGTGTCGGGCAGCAGCACCGCGAACTCCTCTCCCCCGTAACGCGCCGTCAGATCGGTCAGGCGCAGCGTGGCACTGCGGATCGCGTCGGCCACCTGCCGCAGGCAATGATCGCCCGCGCTATGACCATAGTGGTCGTTGTAGGCCTTGAAAGCATCGATGTCGATCAGCAGCAGCGCCAGGCCGGTGTGGTGCAATGGATCGGCGCCGCGTTGTCCAACGGTGGCGACTCGGGCGTGCCGGAGCCATTCCCGGCGCAGGGT
>WOZT01000128.1 GCA_011620145.1 Gammaproteobacteria bacterium
TGTCGCGCGAGCTGGCGCGGATCCGTACGGATCTCGATCTGGCGCTGGGGCTCGATGATCTGCATCCTGCTCCGGCTGACACAGTCGCCTTGCTCGCACTTGCCCAGGACCTGGAAATGGGCGGCCTGTTGCGGGAGTTGTTGGTAGCCCCAATGGACGCGACAGCGGCGACAGCGCCTTCGCAGGATGATCCCAGGCTTTACCACTGCATCCGGGACGAGGCGGCGCTGTCGGCCTGGATGGACCGGCTGGAACGGGCCGAGCTGATCGCGCTGGACACCGAAACCACTGGCCTCGACAGCCTGAACGCCCGCATTGTCGGGGTGTCCTTTGCCATCGAGCCGGGCGAGGCGATCTACATTCCGCTGGCCCATGAAGGACTCGATGCCGTGCCCCAGCTCGACCGGGACGCCACGCTGGCGCGGCTGCGCCCGCTGCTGGAGAACCCGGACCGGCCCAAGGTCGGGCAAAACCTGAAATACGACCGGGCCGTGCTGGAAAACCACGGCATCCGGCTGGCGGGCATCCGTCACGACACCCTGCTGGAATCCTATGTGCTGGACAGCACGGCGCGGCACGATCTGGATACCCAGGCCCGGCGCGAGCTGGGCGTCTCGACGATCAGCTATGAAACCGTGACCGGCAAGGGCGCCCGCCAGATTCCCTTCGCCGCCGTACCGCTGGATGCCGCCACCCGCTACGCGGCGGAGGATGCGGACATCACCCTGCGCCTGCATCAGGTGCTGTGGCCCCGGCTGCAGGCCGTGCCGGCGCTGGAGCGGGTGTATGAATCGATCGAAATGCCGCTCATGCCGGTGCTGGGGCGCATGGAACGGCTCGGCGTGCGGGTGGACGCCAGCCTGCTGCGCGCCCAGAGCGCCGAGCTGGCGGAGGAGATGGCCAGCCTGCGTGAGCGCGCCCAGGCCGAGGCCGGATGCGCCTTCAACCTCGACTCACCCAAACAGTTGCAGGAAATCCTCTACGACAAGCTGCGCCTGCCGGTGACGCGCAAGACGCCCAAGGGCCAGCCCTCCACGGCCGAGGATGTGTTGCAGGAACTGGCCGTCGATTATCCCCTGCCCCGGCTGATCCTGGACTACCGCAGCCTGGCCAAGCTCAAGTCGACCTATACCGACAAACTGCCGGCCCAGATCGATCCGCGCACCGGGCGTATCCACACCTCCTACCAGCAGGCCGTGGCGGCCACCGGGCGGCTGTCCTCCTCCGACCCCAACCTGCAGAACATCCCGGTGCGCACGGCGCAGGGACGGCGCATCCGCCAGGCCTTCATTGCCGATCCGGGCCATGTCCTGCTGTCCGCCGATTACTCCCAGATCGAGCTGCGCATCATGGCCCACCTGTCCGGGGACGCGCGGCTGTGCGAGGCCTTCGCGCAGGGGGAGGACGTGCACCGGGCAACGGCGGCGGAGGTGTTCGGCGTCCCCCTGGAGATCGTGAGCAACGAGCAGCGGCGCGCCGCCAAGGCGATCAACTTCGGGTTGATCTATGGCATGTCGGCCTTCGGGCTGGCGCGGCAATTGGGTCTGACCCGGGATGCGGCGCAGCGCTACGTGGACCGCTACTTCGAGCGCTATCCGGGCGTGCGCAGCTTCATGGAACAAACCCGCGCAACGGCCCGGGAACAGGGCTTCGTGGAAACGGTCTTCGGGCGGCGGCTGTATGTGCCGGACATCCAGGCCCGCAATGCCGCCCAGCGCCAGTATGCCGAGCGCACCGCCATCAACGCGCCCATGCAGGGCACGGCGGCGGACATCATCAAGCGAGCGATGATCACCATCGATTACTGGATCGCGCAGGAGGCCGTGCCGGCGCGGATGATCCTGCAGGTGCACGACGAGCTGGTGTTCGAGGTTCCACTCGAGGCCGTTGAGGCGGTGCGGGAGGGGGTTCTGGCGCGCATGCAGGGCGCAGCAGACTTGGCCGTGCCGCTGGAGGTGCACGCAGGGAACGGCGAAAACTGGGACGCAGCCCACGGCAGCTGAACCACACGTTGGCCGCCCCGATTTTCGGCCGATGTGGTCGGGTCAGACCGAGTCTTCGGACGCGTTGTCGATGACTGTCGGTGTGGTCGGCCAGGCGTTGATCACCGCATTCATGACCGTGGCCAAGGGAATGGCGAAAAAAGTGCCCCAGAATCCCCAGATGTTCCCGAAAAACAGGATGGCGACGATGATGGCGACCGGATGCATCTTTACCGCATCGCCGAGCAGGATGGGGGCAAGAACATTGCCATCGATGAACTGGATGACGCCATAGACAAGGATCGCCAGCAGGCATTCCTGGGACATACCCCACTGCAGATACGCCACCATTGCCACCGGAATGGCCACTACCGTCGCGCCGACATAGGGAATGAGCACCGACAGACCGGTGATCACCGAGAGCAGGACGGCGTAGTTCAGGCCCATCAGGCTGAAGATGACGAACGTGGCCAAGGCGACGATCACGATCTCGATGAACTTGCCGCGGATGTAGTTGCTTAACTGATGCTGGGCTTCGTGCCAGACGCGCACGGCGAGTTCACGATTGTCTGGCAGGAAACGCTCGAACCAGACGAGAATGCGATCGCCATCCTTGAGCAGAAAGAATACCAGGAACGGGACTAGGAAGATGTAGACGAGCAGCGTCGCTGCCCCCACCAGTGAGGACAACGAATAGCCCAGAAGACGCTGGCTCAGCTGCAGTCCCTGCGCCCGGGACTGGGCAAGAATCTCGTTGATTTCAGAAGTGGAAATAAGGCTCGGATAACGTTCCGGAAGGTCCATGAGAGTCGTCTGCGCGGCGGATACCAGCGACGGGATCTGCTGGGCAAACGCAGTCATCTGCTGAAGGAACAGCGGCAGGAACGCAAACACGGTCAGCACCAGCCCGCCCAGGAAGACGACAAAGATCAACATGACGGCGAGCAGATGGGGGCAGCCGTGGCGCTCAAGCCATCGCACCCGGGGGTGGAGCAGAAATGAAATGATCACGCTGGCATAGACCGGCGCCATCATCTGCGCCGTCCAGATGATGAATCCCATGAACAGAAAAACCATGCCGATCAGCATCACGATCCGCTGATCGGCGAATGTCTGTTTCAGCCAGTCACGTATCATTCATCCTCTCTTGCGATCATCGACAGCGCCGGCCCGTCCCATACTCCCCCGGCCAGCCTGCTCTCACGGATTCAGACACGTCCGCTACCGTTTCACCGGGCATTCCCATGCCTGCAGTGCCTCGGGATCGCTCGCTCTACGACGCCGGGATGAAAAATGAGTGCCTCGACGGAACTTCCGGGAAGTCTTCATAGTCTATGTATTCGAGTATCGCAACGATACTCTTCCTACCCTGAGTAAGCGG
>WOZT01000077.1 GCA_011620145.1 Gammaproteobacteria bacterium
CGTAGCGTTCCGGTTCGCGCCGCCCCAAAAGGTTCAGATTGGGGCCGTTGAGCAGTAGCAGACGGGCCATGGCTTAGAGGTACTCCGGGGAAATGCGCATAAACTGAGCTTAACTGCAGCGATCCTCCTGCAATTGGGGGCTATTCTGCCTTCCCCGCCACGGCTGGCGCAACCGGCTCGGCCAGCAGGGTCGGGATCCATTCCTCCAGTTCGGCGGGGGTGACCACTCCAAGATGGCGATAGCGAATCTGGCCAGCCCGGTCCAGCACCACCGTGAAAGGTATCGACAACACGTCATTGCCAAAACCCTGCGACAGATCAAATCCCGCCATCCCGGCAATCAGCACCGGATAATGGATGCCCATGCGCTCGGCAAACGCGCGCACCGGTTCACCTTCGTCCAGCGCGATGCCCACCACCTGCAATCCCTGGTCGCCCCAACGGCGCTGGGCTGTGACCAATTCAGGCACTTCCTGAACACAGGGTCCACACCAGGTGGCCCAGAAATTCACCAATACCACGCGCCCGCGCCACTCCGCGCTCTGCCTCAGGCGCCCATCCAGGTCGGGCAAGGCAATGACGGGAACCGCCGTGGACTCGGGCGCGGGCGCCGGCTGCATCCCATGCCAGACAGTAATTCCAACCGTGGCGGCGCCGAGACCCAACAACCCCCAGAGCGCGCCCTGCATCCTCCGATTCATGGTACCTCCCCAGCCGCGCCCGAGATCTGCTGCACTTGGCGCAGAAATGGCTCAGGCTGCGACAAGCCCACCACCCGATCATTACGGCGCTCTTGACCCGCCCGGTCAAAAAACACCAGCGTGGGCGGCCCGATCACCTCAAGATGCCGCATCAACTCCCGGTCCTCCGCATCGTTGGCGGTCACATCGGCCTGCAACGTCAACACGGATTGCAGTGCCTGCACCACACGCGGATCGGCAAAGGTGGTGCGCGCCATGATGACGCAATCCACGCACCAGTCCGCATAGAAATCCAGTACCACCGCCTGCCTACGGCCCTTGGCCTCGTCCAGTTCCCGCTGCAGATCAGCGACCGTCTTGATGCGTTTAAAATCAACATGAGCCGGAGCCTTGGCCCCACCCTGCAGGTGGCTCAGCGGCGGCCAAAAGCGCTCGCCCCCCGAGGTTCCGGCAACCATCAGCAGCGCGCCGTAGAGGACGCCCACCAAGGCCACGCCCTGACCCAACCGACGCGCAGGCGTCCGGGCGGGATGCAAGGCGCCCAGCCACACACAGGACACTACCAGCAAGCCGCCCCACAGAATCAGCATGACCGGCGGCGGAACCAGCCGACCCACGATCCAGAGCGCCACAGCCAGCAACAACAGGCCAAATAGATGCTGGACGTAGATCATCCACGGCCCTGCCCGCGGAATCAGGGCACTGGCCGAGGTGCCCACCAGCAACAGCGGCGTCCCCATGCCCAGGCTCAAGACAAACAGCGCGGCGCCGCCGAGAACCGCATTTCCTGACTGGCCGATGTAGATCAGCGCGCCGGCAAGCGGCGCTGCCACACAGGGGCCAATGATGAGCGCCGAGAGCAGACCCATGGCCACCGTTCCCATCAGTGTGCCGCCCCGCACCCGCCGCACCCACATGTCGATCCGACTTTGGATGGCGCTGGGCATCTGGACCTCATAAAGCCCGAACATCGCCAGCGCCAGCAGAACGAACAGAGTGGCGAAGACCCATAACACCACAGGATTCTGGAAGCTGGCCTGGAGATTGGCGCCCAGCAGCGCCGTGAGGACACCGGCAGCGGCATAGGTCACGGACACCGACAACACATACACCAGCGACAGGAGAAAACCACGGCGCGGCGAGCGCTTGCCGGGCTGGCCGGCCACCAGGGCCGAGACAATGGGGATCATGGGCAGGTTGCACGGGGTAAATGCCAGCAACAAGCCAAGGCCGTAGAAGGTGATCAGATTGCTCCACCAGCCCCCGATTTCCAGCAGATGAGCCAACTGGGCCGGATCGGCGCTCCATTCACGGGCATCGCCAGCACCCTTGGCGACCGGCGCCTCAGGCGTCACCGCCGCTTCAGCCAATGGCAATGCATCCAGTGCGAAGGTTTGCACCATCGGCGGGTAACAGACGCCACCAGTCGCGCAGCCCTGATAACGCAGCATCAACTGGGACCCTTCCAGCGGGGGACGCAGGGTGATGGCGAGCGTGTCGAAGTACACCGTCGTATCGCCGAAATTCTCATCCAGCTTCGACTTTCCGGGGGGAATCTCCACCTGTCCGGCGGCGATCAGGTCACGCCCGTCCAGATTGACCTGGAGCTGCTCACGATAGAGGTAATAACCCGGCGCGATGGTCCAGTGGGCCACAACACCGCCATCCGGCAGGCGCCGCACATCGACGCCAAACGCCTGCTCGGCGCGCAGAAAATGGGGTTCGGCCTGTTCCAGCCCGAGCATTTCCCGCAACCCACCGGCTGAATCGGCCAGCACCGGGGAAACAGGCGTCAACAACCCCAAGGCAAGAAACACAAGGCCCAGCCAGACGGTGAACCGCTCGGATACTCGCTTCACGCGTCGGCATCCCCGCGCGTTTCCGCCCTTACCCAGTCCAGGTAGCTGCCCAGCCCAGCGCTGATCGGCCAGGCGATGATCTCGGGAATTTCATAGGGATGTTCAGTCTTCAAACAGGACTCCAACGCGGGGTAACGATCCGCCGTGGTCTTGAACAGCACGCTGCACTCCTCCGTGTGCTCAATCCGTCCCTGCCAGTGGTAGACCGCGCATACACCGGGCAATCGGCTCGCACAGGCAGCCAGGCGACGCTCCACCATCAGCGTCGCCAAGCGATCGGCACTGTCTTGATCGGGGCAGTTGCACAACACAACCCATACCGCTTCACTCATTGCGCCCCCACAGGATGCCTGCGCCGGGGGAATTGTATGCCCCGCTTCCCCGCCAAGGCCAATCCGCACGACCGACGGCAATCCCGGGCTTCAACCGGGCGGGTGGTCATGCCATCATGGCCGAGCGCGGGAAACCTCCCGGGAGATGGAGAAAAAAATCATGACCCCCGATCCGATTCCTCAAACCACGCCCTCAACGCCCACGCGCCGCAAGCGCCATCTGATCGGGGTGGTGCTGGCTGCAGGGCTGCTGGGGCTGTGGATGCTGGGCTGGTACTGGTCACGCGAGCCGGCGGTGCCTGCGCCACCAGAAGCGACCGCAGGGGCCGTCGTGGGCGATGCCACTACCGCCGCCCTGATGCGCGTCGCCAGCACGCTGCTCGACAAGCCCGGCGGCTACCTCAGCAACGACATTCTGCCGCCCGGGGTGTGGTTGGACAACATGCCCAACTGGGAATTCGGCGTCCTGGT
>WOZT01000137.1 GCA_011620145.1 Gammaproteobacteria bacterium
CCCAGCGGGCTGAGCAGGGCAATGCCGAGCACGATGTAACCGATCTGCGCCACGCTCGAATAGGCGAAGCTGCGTTTGGCATTGTTCTGGAACAGCGCCCAAACCGAGGCGAGAATGACGCCCAGTCCGGCCAGGAAGGGAAAGACCCGCTCCACTGTCAGGTTCGAGAACACCTGGTGCATCCCGAAGACATCGAAGGTGAAGCGCAGCATCACATACACCGCGACCTTGGTCGCGGTGGCGGCCAGGAAAACGGTTACCACCGAGGGCGCGTAGGTGTAGGCGTTGGGGAGCCACAGATGCAGCGGGAACAGCGCCAGTTTCAGGGAGATGCCGACGATGAAGAAGGCGAAGGCCGTCTGCACGGCACGCTGATTTTCCGCCAGGGGCAGGCGCGCCGCGAGATCCGCCATGTTGAGCGTGCCGGTGGCGGCATACATGAAGCCGATCCCGATCAGGATGAAGGTCCCTCCCAGGGTGCCCATGATCAGGTATTGGAACGCCGCTGTGAGCGCCCGGCGATCCTGGCCCATGGCGACCAGCGCGTAGGTGGACAGGCTGGAGATTTCCAGGAACACGAACACATTGAAGGCATCGCCGGTGGCCGCCATGCCCATCAGGCCGGTCATGCACAGCAGCAGGGCGGCATAGAACAGCGCGGCGTGGTCGGCGCCGATTTCCCGCAGCACGCTCATCCGGGCATAGGGCAGCAGCACGGCGGCGATGGCGCTTACCAAGAGCAGCACGGCGCCATTCAGGGCGTCGATGCGATAGACGATACCCAGCGGCGCGGCCCAGCCGCCCAGCGCGTAGGTGATTGGCCCCAGGGTCGTGACCCGATCCAACAGCAGCACGGCGTTGACCAGCGCGACCCAGGTCGTGGCAAGGGTGATCCACCAGGCCAGGACTTCGCGGCGCAGCAGCACGCACAGGGGCGCGGCGGCAAGGGGCAGAACCACTTGCAGGACCGGGAAATGGGTGGCGATCACAGGCTGTTGTCCTGGCGATGAATCTCGTCTTCCTCGATGGTGCCGTAGGCGCCATGGATGCGGATGATCAGGGCCGCCGCCAGGGCCGTGGTGGCGATGCCGACCACGATGGCGGTCAGGATCAGCACATGGGGCAAGGGATTGCTGTAGGTCGAGAATCCCGAGGCGATGATGGGGGCGGTGCCGCCGCGAACCTTGCCCATGCTGATGTACAGGAGAAAGACCGAGGTCTGGAAAATGTTCAGACCGATGATCTTGAGCACCAGGTTGCCGTGGGCGATGACCATGTAGAAGCCGATCATCATCAGCACAATCACGACCCAGTAGGGAAAAAGGCCCGGCAGCGTCATGGGGATTCCCGGGCGAATGCCGAAAAAATCTGGATCATGACGCCCGCCACGGTAATCCCAACGCCCAGCTCCACCAGCAGGATGCCCAGGTGTTGCCCATGGTGGGGATCGTGCGCCAGCACGTTGTAGTCGAGGAAATTCCCGCCCATGGCCATGCCCGTGAAACCCACGCCGGCATAGATCAGCACGCCCAGGGCCATCATGGCCTCGGACACGGGGGCGGGAATCAGGGTTTCCGCTGCCGCAAGCCCTTCGACCAGGGCATAGAGGATAAAGCCCACGGCGAACAGCACGCCGGCCTGGAAGCCGCCACCGGGACCGAAATCGCCGTGGAATTGCACGTAGAGTGCGAACAACCAGATGGCGGGCGCCAGCAACCGGGCGGTGACCCGCAGGATGACCTGAGCGTCCATCAGGAGCGTTCCTTGCCCTGGCGGCGGCCCCGCAGCAGGGCCAGCACCCCGATGGCCGCGGTCAGCACCACGGTGGTTTCCCCCAGGGTGTCATAACCCCGGTAGCTGGCCAGTACCGCTGTGACGACATTGGGCACGCCCGTGGTGTTCGGCCCGTCGCGCAGGTAATCCGGCCCCACGTGTTGGTGAATGGGCGCTTGCGGATCGCCATAGGCGGGCATGTCCAGGGTGCCGTAGACCAGCGCCGCGCCCGTCACCATCACCACAATCAAGGGGATGAGCGGCGTGTGGGTGGGCCTGTGGGTCATGCGGCTGGTGCGGTGCAAGGTGGCGAGCAGCAGCACGGTGGAGATGCCCGCGCCCACAGCCGCCTCCGTGAAGGCCACGTCCACCGCGTCCATGAGCACGAACACCCCGGCCGAGAGCAGGCTGTAGAGCCCCGCCAGCATGACCGCGGTCACGCCATCGCGCAGGCGCAGGATGGCGAGCGCGGTCAAGCCGAGGAAGCTCAGCACGGCGAGCAGGATCAGGGTTTCCATGAGGGGTCCTTGCCGAAGTGCCGGTGCAGCACGCCGTCATGCAGCGCGGCGCGCGTCAGGGCATGGCTGGAGACGGGGTTGGTCAGCGCCAGAAAGACCAGGATCAGGGCCAGCTTGACGGTGACCAGCCAGCCGCCACCCAGCGCCATCAGCCCCAGCAGGGTGGCGAAACTGCCCAGGGTTTCGCAGACGCCTGCCGCATGAATGCGGGTGAAGAAATCCGGAAAGCGCAGCACGCCCACCGCGCCAACCACCAGAAAAAACCCGCCGATCGCCAGCAGCAGGGCAGACAGCAGCGGCAGCAGGGCGCCGCTCATGATGGGCTTTCCTCATTGCCGACAGGCGGCGCCACGGACGCGCTGAAATCGCGCCGCTGAATGAATCGCAACACCGCGATGGTGCCGATGAAATTGATGAGGGCGTAGCCGATCGCGATGTCCAGCCATTCCGGCCGACCCATCAGGAATCCCAGCACCGCGATCAGCAGCACGGTCTTGGTGCCGAACAGATTCACGGCCAGGATGCGGTCATACAGGGTCGGTCCACGCAGGGCGCGAATCAGGCTCATCAGCATCGTGGCCAGCAAGGCCAGGCCGATTCCTGCGATGCCCCAGCTCGTCATGCTCGACTTTCCAAGGCGGTGACACGGCGATCCATGTCACCGGTCTGGAGGGATTCGGCACCCTCGCGCATCAGCGCATGGATCAGGATGTCGTTGGCGCCCACCACCATCGACACCGTGCCGGGGGTGAGGGTAATGGAATTGGCGTAGAGCGTCCGTCCCAAGCTCGTGCGCTGGCTGGCGGGGACGCGCACGGCGGTGGGGGTGAGCGCCAGGCGGGGCCGCAGGATCTCGCGGGTCACCTGCAGGTTGGACAGCACGATTTCCCTGCACAGCCAGGCCAGGTAGCCGACGACCGGCAGGCCCATGTGGCGCAGGCCGACAGGACGCTCGGCCCCGTCCATCCGCTGCGCGAGAAACCCGACCAGGAGCACGGAAAAAATGCCAAAACCGACAATCAGGGGTTCCGTATGACCGGAAAGCAGGCCCCACAGCAGGGCCAGCAG
>WOZT01000147.1 GCA_011620145.1 Gammaproteobacteria bacterium
TGAGCGTCATGCTCGCCCCCCTCATGCGCACTTCTCCACGGCCCGCAGGGTGGCGCTGCGCGCGCGCGGATTCTCGGCGCATTCGGCCGCGCTGGGCCGCACCTGCCGCGCCACCCAACGCAGTGTGGGTTCGGGCGTGAAGAATCCCAGCGGATCGGATGGTGGCTGCACGCCGGCGCGCATGAAGCGCTTGACGATGCGATCTTCCAGGGAATGGAAACTGATCACCGCCAGCCGCCCACCCAGCGCCAAAAGATTCACGGCGGCGGCCAAGGCGCGTTCCAGGGATTCCAGTTCCCGATTGATGAAAATGCGCACGGCCTGAAAGGTGCGCGTGGCCGGATGCTTGTGGCGCTCGCCACGCGGCAGGGTCTGGGCGACCAGATCGGCCAATTGGCGGGTGCGGGTCAGGGGCTGCTGGATGCGTGCTTCCACGATGCGGCGGGCGATGCGGCGGGAATGACGTTCCTCTCCGAAGACCCACAGCACCTGCGCCAACTCGGCTTCCTCTGCCGTATTCAGCCATTCGGCAGCGCTCGGGCCGCGGGAAACGTCCATCCGCATGTCCAGCGGCCCGTCGTTCATGAAGCTGAAACCGCGCTCGGGGTTGTCGAGCTGAGGAGAAGACACGCCCAGGTCGAACAGAATGCCATCCAGACCCTCAGCCCAGCCGGCTGCGATGACCAAGCCCGCAAGATCCGCGACATTGCCATGCACAATCGTCACCCGGGAATCCTGCGCCCAACGCGCCTGGGCATGGGCCACCGCCTGTAGATCGCGATCCACGACCATGAGCTGTCCCTCCGGTCCCAAGGCCTCCAAAAGACGTTCCGCATGCCCACCGCGGCCATAAGTCCCGTCGATATAGCGACCGGCGGGGCGGGGCGCCAATGCCTCCAGCGTCTCGGCCAGCAGAACAGGCCGATGCAATGTCTCCATGATCCCGCCGCCTCAGATCGTCAGGTTCTGAAGCGCGGCGGGCATTTCACCAAGCCCTTCTTTCGGGCCGGCGAGCCAGTCGGTCTGGCTCTGCTCCCAGCGCTCCTCGGCCCACAGCTCGAACTTGTGGCCTTGACCGATGAGCATGGCACGGGACTCCAAATGAGCGAATTTGCGCAGCGGCGGGGTCAGCTGGAGTCGACCCTGGCCATCCATCACGATCTCGGTGGCGTAGCCCATCAGGAAGCGCTGGAGTTGACGGGCCCGAGGATCCAGATTCGCCATTCGGATCAGATCCGTTTCCACCGCCTCCCATGCCGGCAGTGGATACACCAGCAGGCATTGATCACGATCAACCGTCACCACCATCTGGCCTTCACAGGCCGCCGTCAGGGGATCCCGATAGCGCGCTGGAATCGCCATCCGGCCCTTGCCGTCGATCGCTACCTGGCTGGCCCCCCTGAACACGTCGTCTATCGCCCCCAATTCGCCACTTTCCGCCACAATTCTCCACCACGAACACACTATGGAATTCCAGGCTCGCGCTGTCAAGCAAAAAAGGAGGTTTCAGGGAAATGATTTTGGCTTTGATTACAAATGCTTACGCGAAGGAAAAAAGCGCTGCCGCGCCGCCGTCGAGACGGGTAGCGGCAGCCTTTTTGAATCAGTCCATTAGCGAAAATGGGTAAAGAAAAACATCAAGACTTGGACTTTCGCGGGACCCTGGGGGTGTAAGAAGGAGCCGGCCGATAAGCCGGGTTCTGTCGTGGACAGTCATTCATCTGGGATGCACGTCACCGCGCACCTCGAGCGATCCACCCGGGAACAGCGCACGGGCCGCGCGCCGGACCCGAAGGCCCTGTGTTCCCCTATTCGATCTTGCTCCGGATGGGGTTTACCGTGCCGCTGCGTGTTGCCACCAGCGCGGTGCGCTCTTACCGCACCGTTTCACCCTTGCCCGGCCCGAAGGCCGTCGGCGGTTTATTTTCTGTGGCACTTTCCGTCGGCTCGCGCCGCCCAGGCATTACCTGGCATCCCGCCCTCTGGAGCCCGGACTTTCCTCCCTTTCCGCCTTGACGGCCGAAAGAGCGACTGCCTGGCCGACTCCGTTGCCATTATATTTCATTCTCCACCGCGCAGGGCGATTGCGCGCGCATACCAGTGGGCGCGGCCACCCCCAAACCAGCGATCCATGAGGCGGGCGGCCTGTGAGGCGGGTAATTGGCTAACCAGATCCGCCAGCACGCCCTCGGCTTCGGGACCGCCGGCGGGGAGATCCAGAGTCGACGGCGCGGCACCGGCCACCAGCAGCACGCACTCACCACGCAAGGCTTCCGGCTGAGCGGCGAATTCCGCCTGTAGCTGCTCCAGTGTGCCGCGATAGAAGGTTTCAAAGCGCTTGGTCAGTTCGCGTCCGATACAGGCCGAACGCGCCGCGCCCAACACCAGAACCATATCCGCGACGGTATCCACCAGCCGCCGGGGAGATTCATAAAACACCAAGGTGCGAGTCTCTTGAGCGAGCTGCCTGAGCCGGTTCTGACGCGCAGCGGCGCGGGGCGGCAAAAAACCTTCGAACACAAAACGATCCGTCGGCAGGCCGCTCACCGAAAGCGCTGCAATGCCCGCACAAGGCCCGGGAATCGGACTGAGACGAATGCCCGCCGCGAGCGCCGCGTTGACCAGTCCGTAACCCGGATCACTGATCAGCGGCGTGCCGGCATCGCTCACCAGGGCGACAGCCGCCCCTTCGCGCAAGCGCGACAGCAGCATCTCCAACTGCCGGCTTTCGTTATGCTCATGCAGGGACACCAGCGGCTTGTGAACGCCAAAATGGGTCAGCAGCGCGCGGGTATGACGGGTGTCCTCGGCGGCGATCAGGTCCACCGCGCCCAATACCGCCAGGGCGCGTGAGGAAAGATCCCCCAGGTGGCCAATCGGGGTGGCCACCACATAGAGCACGCCGGGCGCCACTTCCCCAGTCTGCGTTGACACCTCTTCTTCCCTCACCGGATACTCCTCGCACATGGAAAAACCGCATTGCGAACCCCTCACCCCCTGCCCTCCACCGTGGCTCGCGCTGCGTAACCGCATGATCCGCCTCGTCATGTCTCTGGCCATGATGACGGTGCTGGCCGCATGCACGCCACCCTCCGCCCTGCAACCGCAAACCGCACAAACCGCTGCGGGGGCCGACTCAGACCCCTGGATTCAGCAAGCCGCTTTCGACACCGCCACGGGCGATGCCCGGATCGAAGCGGGACTGGCGGCAGCGCAGGGCTGGCTGCAGAAGCAGGAAATCCAGCGCGCCGCCCAGGTGCTGGAAGCACTGGCCGAGACCCCCGGAACGGCAGATCAGCAGGCCCGCTACGCCCTGCTGATGGGGGAAATCCGACTGGCCCAGCAGCG
>WOZT01000100.1 GCA_011620145.1 Gammaproteobacteria bacterium
GGCGCCGACTGCCAGTCGGCCGGCAGGGCATCCTGGGCCGCCAGGATCAGGTCACAGACCTCGCGCGCTGCGCCTTGTCCGCCGCCGGCCTGGGTGACCCAATGCGCGGCGCGGCGCACTGCAGGATGGGCGTCGGCCACGGCGCAGGCGAGGCCCGCCAGTGCCATGGGCGGCAGATCAATCACATCATCCCCCACATAGGCGCAGCTCTCAGATGGAAGCGTCAATTCGCCCAGCAGCTGGTGCAGGATCGGCAGCTTCTCGTCTTGACCCTGATAGACATGGGTTACGCCCAAGGCATCCATGCGGCGTGCCACCACCGGGGATTCGCGTCCGGATATGACGGCAACGGCGATGCCATGGCGTGCCAGCAGCTTGATTCCCAAGCCGTCGCGGGCATGGAACACCTTCATCTCCGGCCCTTCGGGGGAAAAGTACAGGCGGCCATCGGTGAGGACGCCATCCACGTCGAACACCACCAGCCGGATGCGGCGCGCCCGCGCAAGCAGTTCCGCTGTCTGCGTCATACCACGCCAGCCCGCAGCAGATCGTGCATGTGCAGGGCGCCGATGACGCGATCTGTGTCATCCACCACCACCAGCGCGGTGATCTTGTGCGCCTCCATGACATTCAGCGCCTCCACGGCCAGCGCGTCGGGGGCGAGCGTCGTGCCATGCCGGGTCATGACCGCTTCAATGGGCGTTCGCTGCAGGTCAACGGCATCAGCCAGGGCGCGGCGCAGGTCGCCATCCGTGAAAATGCCCTGCAGGCGCATCTGGGCGTCCACCACCGTGGTCATGCCCAAGCCCTGCCGCGTCATTTCCAGCAAGGCATCCCCCAGGAATGTGCCCAAGGCGACCTGCGGCACGCGGGGCGGCCGATGCATCAGGTCTTCCACCCGCAACAGCAAGCGCTTGCCCAGCGTGCCGCCCGGATGGGAACGCGCGAAATCCGCTTCGGTGAAGCCCCGCGACTCCAGCAGGGAGATGGCCAGCGCATCTCCCATGGCGAGCGCTGCGGTGGTACTTGCAGTCGGCGCCAGGCCCAGCGGGCAGGCTTCCTGATCCACGGCGATATCCAGACACACGCTTGCGACGCGCGCCAGGCTGGAGTGGGGCTGGCCGGTCATGCAAATGAGCGGGATGTCCTGGCGCTTGAGGAGCGGGACGATGGCCAGAATCTCCTGGGTTTCGCCAGAATTCGACAGCGCAATCACCACATCGGCCCGGGTCACCATCCCCAGGTCGCCATGGCTGGCCTCCGCCGGGTGGAGGAAAAACGCGGGCGTGCCGGTGCTGGCCAGCGTGGCAGCGATCTTGCGCGCGATATGGCCGGATTTGCCCATGCCCATGACAACCACCCGGCCCTGGCAGCCGAGCAGCAGTTCACAGGCCTGCAGGAAGTCCTCGCCGATCCGGTCGATGAGGGCTGCAACGGCCTCGGCCTCAATGCGAAGGACCGCTTTGGCCATGAGAAGAATGGCATCGGCACGCATGCGGATCGTATGGAAATCCAAGGGTGGGGGAGGATGGTCGAGGGGCCAAGGATAGCCCACCTGCGGCGGAACACGGTAGTTGAGGATCATCAGCGGGGGCCGGCGGGTTGTCCACATTGCCTGTGGATAATCTTGTGGGCAAGGCGCGGGCAAGGTGTGGAAAGCCGCAAGAAACAAGGGTTTCAGTTCCCTGGTCATAAAATGACCGTTTTCTTAAAATCATTGTTTTTCAATAAGTTGTTTTTATTTATTGATTTTGTTGAAAGCTTTGTGAAGCGAAAAAAGTCAACCCCTGGATTGGGTCCATCCTGTGCATAAGCTGGGGAAAAACAGGGGGCGACGGGCGGTTTTTCGCCGCTGATCAGGCGGATGGCAATGATTCATCACCCAGGAACGGCAACAGCAATTCGTTGACCAGGGCCATCCCGCGTGGGGTGGGCACCAGGCTGCCGCCCTGCAACCGCAGCAAGCCATCGGCCAGGGCCGGCGCCAACTTGCTCAGCAGCGCGGCCGGATCCAGCCCGGTGCGCCGCGCATAGAGTTCCGGCCTGAATCCGTCGGTCAGCCGCAGGGCATTCATCAGGAACTCCAGCGGCCGCATCATGGGCGCTACAGCGGCGTGCTCGGCCAGTCGCTCCGGACCTTTGGCGGTGGCCAGATAGCGTTGAGGGTGAGCGTGTTTGCGCGTCCGCCAGATCTGCCCTGAGCCGGGATCGGTCAATTTGCCATGGGCCCCTGCCCCAAGCCCCAGATAATCCCCGAAGGTCCAGTAATTGAGATTGTGTCGACAGGCATGCCCAGGCCGGGCAAAGGCCGACACCTCGTATTGGCGGAAACCGGCTCGCGCCAGCCGGACCCGACAGCGCCGCTCCATGCGCCACAACGTTTCTCCCAGTGGCAGGGTGGGCGGCCGGATGGCGAAGGGTGTGTTGGGTTCCAGTGTGAGCTGATAGTGCGACAGGTGATTGGGATTCAGCGCCAGCGCCTGATCGACATCCTCCAGTGCCTCGGTTTCGGTTTGCCCGGGCAGTCCGTACATCAGGTCCAGATTGAGACCGGAAAAGCCCAGCTCGCGGGCCGCATGGACCGCACGCAGGGCCTCGCTGCCCCCATGAATGCGGCCCAGGGACTTGAGGTGGCGGTCATTGAAGCTTTGAATCCCCAGCGAGAGTCGATTGACACCGGCTTCGCGGTAGCCGGCGAAACGGGCCTGCTCGAAGGTGCCGGGATTGGCCTCCAGCGTGATCTCCGCATCGGGCGCAAAAGGCAGGTGGGCGCGTAGGCTGTGGATGATCTGGCCGATGGCCGAGGCTGAAAACAGGCTTGGCGTGCCGCCACCGAAGAAGACGCTCTGCACCGGGCGTGGTGGGCCCAGCAAGGCCAGGTCTTGCCGCAGATCCGCTTCCAGAGCGGCCAGGTAGTCGGTTTCGGGGATGAGCGCCGGATTGCGCGCATGGGAATTGAAATCGCAGTAGGGGCATTTGCGCACACACCACGGCAGGTGCACGTAAACGGCCAGGGGCGGCGGGGTGATCAGTCCTTGGGGGTGCATCGGGCGCTCAGTGGTCGGTGCCGGTCCACTGACTCCGCAGTGCGTTCAGTGCTTGGGCGCGGTGGCTGAGGCGGTTTTTTTCCATAGCGTCCAGTTCGGCCGCGCTGCAACCCCGCTCCGGAACCCAGAAGACGGGATCGTAGCCGAAGCCTGCCGTACCCCGCGGCGCTTCCAGGATGCGACCATCCCATCGCCCTTGACCGATCAGCGGCGCGGGGTCCTCGGCATGGCGCAGATAGACGAGGACGCAATGGAAGTGCGCGCGGCGTTCGGCTTCCGGCGTATCGGCCAGCGCGGCGAGCAGGCGGGCGATATTGTCGGCATCACTGGCCTCGGCACCGGCATAGCGGGCCGAATGCACGCCGGGCGCGCCATCCAGGGCATCCACCACCAGCCCGGAATCATCGGCGAGCGCCGGCAGGCCGGTCTGGGCGCTGGCGGCCCGGGCCTTGGCCAGGGCGTTCTCCACAAACGTCAGGCCATCCTCCACGGCGGGCACGACCCCGCGCTCGCTCTGGCGGATCAGCGTCCAACCCAGGGGCGCGAGCAAGCCCTGAAATTCCCGCAGCTTGCCCGCATTGCCAGTGGCCAGGATTACTTCGCGCGGCACGCTGGATCCTCCGCCAGGGCCTGACGCTGGGCTTCCAGCAGTTGCGCAATCCCGCCGCGCGCCAGGTCCAGCATGCCGGCCAGTTCTTCAGGACGGAAGGCATGGCCCTCCGCCGTGCCCTGCAGCTCGATGTATCCGCCAGCCTCGTTCATCACCACGTTCATGTCGGTTTCGGCTTCGGCGTCTTCGGCGTAGTCCAGGTCCAGCACCGGCGTGCCGCGGTAGATGCCGACGGAGACCGCGGCGACCTGCCCATGCAGCGGAAAGCGCGCCAGCGCCCGGCGCCGCTCCAACTGGCGCATGGCGTCGTGCAGGGCGACATAGGCGCCGGTGATGGCCGCAGTACGGGTGCCGCCATCGGCCTGGATCACGTCGCAGTCGAGGATGATCGTGCGCTCGCCCAGGGCCTCGGTGTTGACGATCGCCCGCAGGGCGCGGCCGATCAGGCGCTGGATTTCCTGGGTGCGTCCGGTCTGTTTTCCGCGCGCGGCTTCACGATCCGAGCGGCTGGTGGTGGCCCGGGGGAGCATGCCGTATTCGGCGGTGACCCAGCCGCGCCCCTTACCGCGCAGGAAGCCGGGAACCGATTCCTGCACGCTGGCGGTGCAGATCACCCGCGTATCCCCGAATCCGACCAGCACCGAACCTTCGGCATGGCGGGTGAACTGGCGCTGCAGCAGGATGGGTCGCAACTGGTCGGGGTTTCGGCCGCTGGGGCGCATTCGGGTATCCTTGTCGGTTTGAATGGGCGGGGCAGCCGGTGTTGGCCGCCCTCTGCGCGACAGTATACCGCTCCGGCCTTTCCCGCCCTGCCAGGAACGGACCGGCGGCATGGAGAAACAGATGATTGCCAGCATGACGGGTTTTGCCCGCGCGGAACGCGCCTTGCCGGAAGGCCGGCTGACCTGGGAGCTGCGGACCGTCAACCACCGCTACCTGGAAATGACGCCGCGCCTGCCGGAGGAATGGCGTGCGCTGGAGCCGGCGGTGCGCGAGGTGCTTGCGGCGGGCATCCGGCGGGGCAAGCTGGAGGCCCAGCTGCGTTTTACGCGCGATCCGGGGCAGGGCCAGAACCTGACCCTCAACAGCACATTGATGGATGGCCTGGCGCGACTCTGTGCCCAGATGTCGAATGAATTTCCCGCCCCGGTAAGTGTGATTGAAATTCTGCGCTGGCCCGGCGTGGTTCAGGAATCCCCGCTGGATCTGGAAGCCTTGGGGCAGGAGGCGCTGGCGCTGTTGAAGGAAACCTTGGCGGCGCTGACGCTGGCGCGGCGCCGTGAAGGCGAGCGTCTGGCGGCGGGCTTGCGGGAGCGGGCGGCGGGCATTGCCCACTGGGTGGCCCAGGTGCGGGCGCGACTGCCGGAGGTGCGCGGGGCGGCGCGCGAAAAGTTGCTGGCACGCCTGGCCGAGTTGGGGGTGGAAACCGAGCCGGGACGGCTGGAACAGGAGCTGTTGTTCCTGGCCCAGCGCATGGATGTGGCCGAGGAACTGGATCGGCTCGACAGCCACCTGGTCGAATGGGCGGCGACCCTGGCGCGCGCCGAGCCCATCGGGCGGCGGCTGGATTTCCTGTTGCAGGAGTTCAATCGCGAGGCCAACACCCTGGGCTCCAAGTCCCAGGATACCGAGATTACCCGGGCCGCCATCGAGATCAAGGTGCTGATCGAGCAGATGCGCGAGCAGATCCAGAACGTGGAGTGAAGGTCATGGGCGGCGGCAGTCTTTTCGTCATTGCGGCGCCCTCCGGGGCGGGCAAGACCAGTCTGGTTCAGGCGCTGATGGCCGAGGTGCCGGGGCTGGCGTTTTCCGTCTCCCACACCACCCGCGCGCCGCGAGCGGGGGAAGTGGATGGCCGGGACTATCATTTCGTCGACCCCGCGACGTTCCAGCGCATGATCGCCGAAGGCGCGTTTCTCGAACATGCGGAGGTGTTCGGGCATTGCTACGGCACCAGCCGCGGGGCGGTTGCCGAACGGCTGGCGGCCGGGGAGGATCTCATCCTGGAAATCGATTGGCAGGGCGCGCAGCAAGTGCGCCGGGTCATCCCGGCGTGTGTGAGCGTCTTCATCCTGCCCCCTTCGCGCGAGGAATTGGCGCGCCGATTGTGCGGTCGGGCCACGGATGCGTCCGAGGTCATCGCGCACCGCCTTGCCCAGGCGGTGGAAGAAATGCGCCATTACGCTGAATTTGATCATCTGGTGGTCAACGATGTCTTCGATCAGGCACTGGCCGAACTGAAGGCCGTCGTGCGCGCTTCCCGCTGCCGCACCCCCGTTCAGGCGGCGCGTCGTGGCGCCTTGTTGGCCGAGCTGCTGGCCTGATTTTCGCGCTTGGCATACACTGGAATCCAAATCCATCCGGCTTTGATGAAAGGCCGCCCGAAGGGGTGGCGGGGATGGGACGTCTTTATGTGGTCTGCGATGGCATCCGCTCTGGGGCGGTTGCGGAGGTATGAATCATGGCTCGAGTGACGGTCGAGGACTGTTTGTCCAATGTGGACAATCGATTTCAGTTGGTCTTGGTGGCGGCCAAGCGGGCGCGCCAGTTGGTGCGTGGCGTGGAGCCGTTTCTGGACTGGGACAACGACAAGCCAACGGTGCTGGCCCTGCGTGAAATCGCCAATGGCAATGTGACGCGGGAGATCCTGAAAGAGAAGGAGATCCCCCTGGTGCGCCATTTCCCTCAACTGGGCGCCATCGACGATCTGGAACCGGGCGAACTGATCCCTGAGCCGGCGACTGAAGTCCCGGCGCCGGGTGACGTGTAAAGGGGGCCCAGGACCCCAAGCCCATGTCCCTGGATGTCAGTGAACGCATCGACCGGGATGGATCCGTCGGACTGCTCGACATTCCCGGCTATCCGCAGCTGATTCACGAGCTGCAACGCTATCTGGATGAGAGCCAGATCGCCGAGGTGGTTCGCGCCTGTACGTTTGGCATGGAAGCCCATGCCGGGCAGATTCGGCTGAACGGCGAGCCCTATATCTCGCATCCCGTTGCCGTGGCACGCATTCTGGCCATGATGCGCCTGGATTACCGCAGCATCATGGCCGCCTTGCTGCATGATGTGATCGAGGATACGCCCACCGCGAAGGAGCACATTGTCCAGCGCTTCGATCCGGAGGTGGCGGAACTGGTGGATGGTGTCAGCAAGCTGACCCAGATCCAGTTCAAGTCCAAGGCCGAGGCCCAGGCCGAAAACTTTCTCAAGATGATGCTGGCGATGTCCCAGGATATCCGCGTCATGCTCATCAAGCTGGCCGACCGGCTCCACAACATGCGTACGCTGGACGTGATGCGACCGGACAAGCGGCGCCGCATTGCCCGCGAGACCTTGACGCTCTATGCGCCCATCGCCAATCGCCTGGGCATGAACGCCCTGCGCTGCGAGCTTGAAGATCTGAGCTTTGCTGCCTTGTATCCCTTCCGTTATCGGGTGTTGGCCGAATTGGTCGAACGCGCACGCGGTAATCGCAAGCGTGTGCTGGATCAGGTGGAGGTGGCGCTGGGGGCCGCGCTGGGCCGGGAGAACGTCGTGGCACAGGTGATGGGGCGCGACAAGCACCTTTACAGCCTCTATCTGCGCTTGCGCAATCGCGAAACGACGTTCAGCGAACTGGCCGAGATTTATGCCTGCCGCGTCCAGGTGGAGCGTGTGGACGACTGCTACCGCGCCCTGGGTGTTGCGCACAGCGTCTACAAGCCGGTGCCAGGGCGGTTCCGGGATTACATCGCCATCCCCAAGGTCAACGGCTATCAGTCCCTGCATACCGTGCTGTTTGGCCCCCATGGGGTGCCCATCGAATTGCAGATCCGCACCCGGGAAATGGACTTGCTGGCCGAGGTGGGCGTGGTAGCGCACTGGCAATACCCCTTCACGGAGCAAACCGCGCCGGGCGGCACCCAGGACCGCGCGCGCGAATGGATGCACAGCATCCTGGAAATGCAAAAGCGGGTGGGCAGCTCCCAGGAATTTCTGGAGAGCGTGAAGGGCGACCTGTTTCCCGACGAACTCTATGTCTTCACCCCCAAGGGCCGCATCATGCGGCTGCCGGTGGGCGCCACGCCGGTGGATTTCGCCTACGCGGTGCATACGGACATTGGCAACCGTTGCGCCGCGGCCAAGGTGGACCGCCGTGTGGTGCCGCTGAGCACGCCTTTGCGCAATGGCCAGACGGTGGAAATACTGACCTCCGAATCCGCCCTGCCCAACCCGGCCTGGCTCAATTTCATCATTACCGCGCGCGCGCGCGCCAACATTCGCCATTACCTCAAGAACCTGAAAACCGACGAGGCCGTGGCCCTGGGCCATCGATTGATGGAGCGCGCCCTGACGGCCTATGGGGTGGTGCTGGACCAGATTGACAGCACGGTTTGGGAGCGGGTGCTGGCGGATCTGGGGCTGGGCAGTCTGGATGCGCTGTTGCAGGCCGTGGGGCTGGGCGAGCACATGGCACCGCTGGTGGCCCGCAGACTGGTCCAGCACGCCGGATTGGGTTCGGATCTCGACGCCTCGTCCGCCGCAGGGGATCGCGCGGCCCTGGCAATTCAGGGGACCGAAGGCCTGGTGGTCACCTTCGGACGCTGCTGCCATCCCATTCCCGGCGATCGCATCCTGGGCTTCCTCAGCAGTGGACGGGGCATCGTCATCCATACCCAGAGTTGCCGGAACCTGAGCGAGTACCGCAAGCACCCGGACAAGTGGATCGATGTGCAGTGGGCGGACCATCCGGATCGCGAGTTTTCCGTCGAGATCCGCATGGAAGCGACCAACCAACGCGGTGTACTGGCCCAGATCACCGCCGAAATGGCCCGCATGGATGCCAACATCGAGCATGTGACGGTCGATGAGAAATATGGTCACACCGCCTCCCTGGTGTTCACCCTCACCGTGCGCGACCGGCTGCATCTGGCTCGCATCCTGCGCCACCTGCACGCCATGACGTGCGTGATCCGGGTCACGCGCGGCAAATCCTGAGTGATCAATCGGTCATAATGGGGGCCTGTGCTCGGGAGTTCCCTATGACCCGTACCGCCATCCAGACGGCCGACGCGCCCCAGGCCATCGGCCCCTACAGCCAAGCCGTCCGCGCGGGAGGCTTGCTGTTCCTGTCCGGCCAGATTCCCCTTGATCCTGCCAGCGGCGAGCTGGTGGCGGGTTCAATCGAGATCCAGACACGCCGGGTGCTGGACAATCTCGTCGCGGTGGCCCGAGCGGGCGGCAGCGATCTGGATCGCGTCGTGAAAGTGACGGTTTATCTTGTTGACCTGTCCCATTTCGCGGCGGTGAACGCCGTGATGGCGGCGTATTTCCAGGCGCCTTATCCGGCCCGCGCCGTACTGGGTGTGGCCGCCTTGCCGCGCGGCGCGGCGATTGAAATCGAGGCAGTGTGTCTCGTCTAGACCCGCATGGCTAAGCGCGATTCCCAGGCCGCCGCGCGCGCGTCGCGCGCCGTGCAGCCTGCCGACGCAGCCTTGAGGCAGCTGGTCACCCGCCTGGGCCTGCGCCAGCCCCACGAACTGCTATTCCATCTGCCCCTGCGTTATGAGGATCACACCCGGCTAACGGCCTTGGATGCGCTGCGTGCGGGCGCGCCGACACTAATCGAAGGGGAGATCCTGCAGGTGCAAGCCGCCCCCGGACGGCGACCGGGGCTGTGGCTGCGTCTGGGCGATGGGCGCGGCGTCATCGATGTGCGGTTTTTCCGGGTGGTGCCCGCCCAGCGCAAGACCTGGCAGGTCGGAGCGCGGTTGCGCTGCCATGGCGTGGTGCGGGCCGGGGTGTATGGCTTCGAAATGACGCACCCCAGTTGCCGCCTGGTGCAGTCGGGACAACCGCTTCCCGAGCGCGCCTTGGCGATCTATCCCACCGTGGCAGGCGTTTCCCAGGATCGGTTGCGCCGCGCGGTGGCGGATCTGCTGGCGCGACTGCCCGCAATGGGGCTAGGAGAAACCTTGCCCGCTGCGCGCCGCCACGCCTTGGGGCTGATGGCGCTGGAGGAGGCATTGCAGGTGTTGCATGCGCCTCTGCCTCAGCAGATTGAATCCGTGCAGGCGGCGGGACATCCGGCGCGCCGGCGCTTGGCCTGGGAGGAATTGCTGGCGGATCAGTTGGTGTTGCGGCGGCGCCGCTACCGGGCCCGGTCTCAGGTGGCGCCGGCGCTGGTCGATGCGGACGGGATCGGCGATCGGGTGGAAGCGGCGCTTGGTTTTGCCCTGACAGCGGCCCAGCGGCGCGTGCTGGAAGAAGTGCGGACCGACCTGGCCCGGCCGATCCCGATGCTGCGTCTGGTGCAGGGGGACGTGGGATCGGGCAAGACGGCGGTCGCGGCCCTGGCGGCGGCAATGGCCTTGGGTGGGGGCTGGCAGGTGGCCCTGATGGCGCCTACCGAATTGCTGGCCGAGCAGCACGTGAAGAATTTCCACCGCTGGTTCGCGCCGGTCGGGATCGAGCCGCTGGCGCTGTTGGGCCGATTGGGCGCGCCGGCGCGCCGGGCCGTAGCGGCCATGCTCGCAACCGACCAGCCGGCACTGGTGGTGGGTACCCATGCGCTGTTCCAGGACTGGCTGCGCTTTGGCCGCCTGGGACTGGTCATGGTGGACGAGCAGCATCGCTTCGGCGTACAGCAGCGCTTGGCGCTGCAGGAAAAGGGCAGCGGACTCGCGCCCCATCAGCTGGTGCTGACGGCGACGCCCATTCCACGCACCCTGGCCATGGGCCTGTTTGCGGATCTGGACGTCTCGGTCATCGACGCCTTGCCGCCGGGGCGGGCGGGCGTGCGCACGGTGGTGTTGCCGGCCCGTCGGCGCGACGAGGTGGCGGAACGGGTGCGTGCGGCCTGCCGGATGGGTGCCCAGGTGTATTGGGTCTGTCCCTTGATCGAGGATTCGGAGCAAGCGCAGGGAGAGGCGGCGGAGGCGCTGTTTGCGCGCCTGGGCGAGGCGTTTCCTGACCTGCGCCTGGGATTGGTCCATGGCCGACTGGGTAGTGCGCAGCGCGCAGCCGCGATGACGGCCTTCGTCCAGGGCGCGCTGGATGTGCTGGTGGCCACCACGGTGATCGAGGTAGGGGTGGATGTGCCCAAGGCCACGGTGATGGTGGTGGAGAACGCCGAGCGCTTTGGCTTGGCCCAGTTGCACCAGTTGCGCGGCCGGGTCGGGCGGGGGACGGCGCCGGGGAGTTGCGTGCTGTTGTATGAGGGGCCGTTGTCGCCGACGGCGCGCGCGCGCCTGGAGACCTTGCGCGAGGTTCAGGACGGCTTCGAGATTGCCCGCCGGGATCTGGAGCTGCGCGGGGCTGGGGAGTGGCTGGGCACCCGGCAGACCGGGGAGCGGCGCTGGCGCGTGGCCGATCCGGTGGCCGACGCTGATCTGATGGCCGAGGCCCAGATCGAGGCGGATCGGTTGTTGGCGGAGGATCCGGCGTTGGCCGAGCGCTTGATTGACCGCTGGCAACAGGAGGCGGACCGCTATGCCGGGGCCTGATGGGGGCGTTCCCTTGCGTGGACGCATGGACACCGTGCGCTGGCAGACGCTGGCCGCCGGTCGTGTGCGCCTGCCCCGGATCTGGCATGCCGCACTGTTGCAGACCGGTTCCTTGACGGCCCGCCTGCGGGGCTGTTGCGGCGAGCGCTTCGCTGTGCGCGTACTGGCCGAGACACCCGCGCGGCTCGCCTGGCGCGATGCCCGCGCCCTGGGCCTGCCGGTGGGAGCACCGCTGCGTTTGCGCGAGGTCTATCTGTGTTGCGGCGAGGAGCCCGTGGTCTATGCCTGCAGCCTGTTGCCGTTGGCGGCGGCGCGGGGTCGCTGGCGGGGTTTGATGCGACTGGGCAGCCGTCCCCTGGGTGAACTGCTGTTCGCCCATCCGGATGTTCGGCGCGGCCCCATGGCGCTGGGCCGTCTTCGACCGGGCTCAATCGCCCACCGGGCCTTGAGTCGGGGCTTGGCCGTGCCCCCCGGCGTCGTGTGGGGACGACGCTCGCAGTTCGCGCTGCCGGGGGCAGCGGTGGTGGTTTGTGAATTCTTTTTGCCTGCGGCTTTGGATGTGTTGCATGACAAACGCGCCCCGTAAACCCGATTCGCTCATGCGGCGACTGGACCGCCTGTGGCAGCGCTGGCCGGTCTACGCGCCCACGGTGCGCGCCCGACTGGGGCAATACGCGCTGTTGATGCGCTGGGATCGACCGATCGGCGCCCTGCTGCTGCTGTGGCCCATGCTGTGGGCGCTGTGGCTGGCGGGCAATGGCCGGCCCAATGCGGGTGTGGTGGCGGTGTTCGTGTCCGGGGTCTGGGTGATGCGTTCGGCGGGGTGCGTCATCAACGATTACCTCGATCGGCATGTCGATGCCTTCGTCGAGCGCACCCGTGACCGGCCGCTGGCCGCCGGGCGGGTGCTGCCGCAGGAGGCGCTGGCTCTGTTCGGCCTGTTGATGGGGGTGGCCCTGGTGCTGGCCTTGCTGAGCAATCGCATGACCCTGCTGCTCGCTTTCGGCGGGGCCTTCCTCGCCGCCACCTACCCACTGATGAAGCGCTATACCCATCTGCCCCAGGTCTATCTGGGCGCGGCGTTCGGCTGGGCCGTGCCCATGGCCTGGGCCGGGCAGACCGGCCAGTTTCCGCCACCGCTGGCCTGGCTGGTGTTCCTCACGGCAGTGGTGTGGGCGGTGATCTATGACACCCAGTACGCCATGGTGGACCGGGACGATGATCTCAAGATCGGCGTCAAATCCACCGCCATCCTGTTCGGGGAGCAGGATCGGGCCATCCTCGCCGCCCTGCAGGGCTTGATGGTGCTGGCCTTGTTCCTGATCGGGCGGCAGGCGGGCCTGGGCTGGCCGTATTTCCTGTCGCTGGCGGGGGTGGTGGCGTTGTTTGCCTACCAGCAACGGCTGATGCGGGATCGCAGCCGGGCCGGTGCTTTCGCCGCTTTTCGCAACAACAACTGGGTGGGCGGTGTGGTCTTCGCCGGCATCCTTGGCGCCTATCTGGTTTGAGCCGGGGCGTGTTCCGGGGTGCTGCGCGCCGGCGTCCACACCTCGATCTGCATGCTCCCGGCCGCGCGCAGGGCCAGGCTCATCGCCGTGAGCGTGCTGCCGGTGGTGAGCACGTCATCGATCAGCGCGACATGGGCAGGTGGGGCGCCATCAATGGCGAAGGCCCCGCGCAGGTTGCGGGCACGCGCCGCAGCGGTCAGTCCCACCTGGGGCGCGGTCGCGCGGATGCGCCGGGCGAGGTCGTCGCGCAGCGGGATAGCGAAATGCCGGGCCAGCGGCAAGGCCAGTTCGCGCGCCTGGTTGAATCCCCGTTCCCGCAGGCGGTTGGGGTGCAGGGGGACGGGGATCAGCGCCGCAGGCCAGGGCGTATGCCGCTCCGATTGCAGGGCCTGCGCCAGCAGCTCACCCAACAGGCGAGCCCGCGCCAGGCGTCCGTGAAACTTCAGTTGCTGCACCAGGGCATCGACCGGCAAGGCATAGTGCAGGGCGCTGAAGGCGATGTCCCAGGCAGGCGGGTGGCTCAGGCAGGCGCCGCAGCGCCATGCCGACGCCCCTGCGGGCAGGGGTCGGGCGCAGCCGGGGCAGGCCGAGGTGTTCCAGGGTAAATCCGCCCGGCAGGCGGCGCACAGGTCCAATCCCGGCATGCCCGGATTGCCGCACAAAGTGCAGCGCCAGGGCAGCAGCCAAGCCATGGCGCCGCGCCGAATCCGGTTAACCACGACCAAGCCTTTTGGTTGACAGCCCGCTGGTCAGCCTTAAGATGTCTGCCCATCGTCGCTGTGGCGATCTGCCAAGGAATACAGCCATGCTCACCCCGTCATCCGTCCTCGCGCAATCGATTCGCCATGACTGGTTGGCCGAGGAAGTCCAGGCCCTGTTTGCCTGGTCCTTTCCGGATCTGCTCTTCACCGCCCAGAGCCTGCATCGACGCCACTTCGATCCCGGCGCGGTGCAGATCAGCACCTTGCTCAGCATCAAGACCGGGGGCTGTCCGGAGGATTGCGCCTATTGCCCGCAAAGCGTGCACTTCGACACGGGAGTGGAGCGGCAGAAGCTGATGGAGCTTGAGACGGTGCTGGCGGCGGCCCGGCGGGCCCGCGACGCCGGTGCCACCCGCTTCTGCATGGGCGCGGCCTGGCGCAATCCCCGCCAGCGCGATCTGGAACGGGTGGGGGCCATGGTGGCCGGGGTGCGGGCGCTGGGCCTGGAAACCTGCGTCACCCTGGGCATGCTGGAGGCTGAGCAGGCGCGCTATCTTGCCGAGTGCGGGCTCGACTACTACAACCACAACCTCGACACTTCGCCTGAGTATTACGAGGCGGTCATTTCCACCCGCACCTACCAGGACCGCCTGGACACGCTGGCTCACGTGCGGGCGGCGGGGGTCCGGGTTTGCTGTGGAGGCATCATCGGCATGGGCGAGGATGTGGTGGATCGGGCCGAATTGCTGCGTACCCTGGCCAACCTGCCGGTGCATCCGGAGAGCGTGCCCATCAATCAACTGGTGCAGGTGGCGGGCACGCCACTGGCGGGCGTGGCCAGCGTGGATCCGCTGGACTTCGTGCGGGTCGTGGCGGTGGCGCGCATTCTCATGCCCCAATCCCATGTCCGCCTGTCAGCGGGCCGCACGGACATGAGCCCGGAGATGCAGGCCCTGTGTTTCCTGGCGGGCGCCAATTCGCTGTTCTACGGCGAACGCTTGCTGACCACGCCCAATCCCGATGGCGATGCCGATCTGGCGCTGCTGGCCCGGCTCGGGCTGCGGCCAGAGGACGGTGGCTCCCGGGTGGCGGCGGAGTGAGCCGGGATACCGCCTGGGAACAGCGCTGGCGGGGGGCATTGGCCGAGCGCCAGGCGCAGGGCCTCTATCGCCGTCCGCGGCTTTTGGAGCGTCGCGACGGCGTCCATGCCCGGCTCGAAGGGCGCGACTGTCTGGTGTTTTGCAGCAATGACTACCTGGGGCTGGCGGACCATCCGGTCATTTCCGCTGCACTTGCCCAGGCCGCCAGTGAGGTCGGCACGGGCAGCGGCGCCGCCCATCTCATCAGCGGCCACCACCGCGAACACGAGGCGCTGGAGGCCGAGTTGGCCGACTGGCTGGGTCGGCCGCGTGCGCTTTTGTTCTCCACTGGCTACATGGCCAATATGGGGGTGATCAACGCGCTCGCCGAGCCGGGTGACACCGTGTACGAGGACGTCCTGAACCACGCCTCGCTGCTGGATGGCGGCTGGCTGTCCCGCGGCCGCATGCAGCGCTATGCCCATGGCGATGTGGCGGCCCTGGATGCGGCACTGGCGCAGACTTCGGGACGTGCCCTCATCGCCACCGACGCGGTCTTCAGCATGGATGGCGATCTGGCGCCCCTGCCGGCGCTCGCGGAACTCGCGGCGCGCCGGGAAGCCCTGCTGGTGGTGGACGACGCCCATGGTTTCGGGGTGTTGGGGAATGGCCCCGGCAGTGTCGCCCATTTCGGGCTCACCCCCGACCAGGTGCCGGTCTACATCGGCACCCTGGGCAAGGCCCTGGGGACCTTTGGCGCCTTCGTGGCGGGCAGCGAAACCCTCATCGACTACCTGATTCAGCGGGCGCGCACCTATATCTATACCACCGCGCCGCCGCCCGCCCTGGCGGCAGCGACCCGTGCCGCGCTGGGCCTGGCCCGGCAGGACACCTGGCGCCGCGAGCACCTCGTGGATCTGGTCGCCCGTTTCCGGGACGGCGCGCGGCGCTTGGGGCTGCCCCTGATGGCCTCCGATACCCCCATTCAGCCCCTGTGGGTGGGCGACGCAGCGCGCGCCATGGCGCTGGGCGCCGCCTTGCTGGAGGCGGGTTATTGGGTGACGCCGATCCGTCCCCCGACGGTTCCGCCGGGGACCGCCCGCCTGCGCATCACACTGACAGCGGCCCATACCCCGGCGCAAGTCGAGGGCTTGTTGGGAGCGCTGGCCCGTTGTTTGGACGCGCCGGCAGGCGCACCAGGATGAGATGCGCGGAACATGGCTGAGCGACGGATGGACTGGACTCTCGCGCCGCACCTGCTGGATGACCGCGCGGTGCGTCGGCGCTATGCGCGTGCCGGAGCGGGGTTGGCCCATAGTGTGCTGCTGGCCGAGGCGCGCAACCGGCTGCTGGAGCGCCTGACCTATGTGCGCCTCGACCCGCAGTGGGTCATCGACCTGGGGAGCGCTTCCGGCGCGGGTTCGCGGGGTTTGTCGCGCCGTTATCCTCAAGCGCGGGTGGTGGGGATGGATGTGAATCTGGCCCTGCTGGCGCCACCGCGACGTTTTCGGTTGCCATTCTGGCGGTCCCGGCCATTGCGTATCCAGGCCGATGGCCTCCGTCTGCCCCTGGCGACGGCCAGCGTGGATCTGGTGTTTTCGAATCTGGTGCTCTTGGCGCTGGCCGATCCCTTCCCGATGTTTGCCGAGATCGCCCGGGTATTGCGTCCCGGCGGCCTGTTCCTGTTCACCACCCTGGGCCCCGATACCCTGCAGGAATTTCGTCGTGCCTGGGCCGCTGTTGACGATGAGCCGCATGTGCATCCTTTCCTGGACATGCATGATGTGGGGGATGCCCTGGTGCGCGCCCGGCTTGCCGATCCGGTGATGGATGTGGAGCACCTGACCTTCACCTACGC
>WOZT01000090.1 GCA_011620145.1 Gammaproteobacteria bacterium
CCGGCGGCAGCCTTCCTCCAGCAAATCCAGCACCCGGTCAAAACCCTGGGCGCCGCCGTAATAGGGATCGGGAACCTCCCGCGGTCGACCATCAATCAAGGGTGCCAGCAACAACTCGGGAATTGCCGTGGCGCCGTGTGGCTGGATCGCCTGCAAATGGGCCAGGTTCGCCTGATCCATCACCAGGATGTGGGTGAATGTCGTGAAATCTTCTGCTTGAACAAGCCGGGCGCGCAGGCCGCTCAAATCGATACCCCGGGCCAGGGCGGCCGCCACCATGCGGGGATCCGGCGGCCTGCCGGTGTGATAGCCATGGGTGCCGGCGGAATCGATCTCGATCCGCTCCAGCCATTCGGGCGCTTCCTGCCGCAACAGGTGGCGAAACACCCCTTCCGCCGCCGGCGAGCGGCAGATGTTTCCCATGCAGACAAACAAGATCCGAGGCATGCGTCCTCCCCTGGTGAGATCGCCGGGCGGAACGAGATTCAGCCCGTCTGCTGCAGCGACTGTTGCCTGAACAAGGCCTCGACCCGCGCCAGATCGGCTTCGGTATCCACCGCCGCCCCCGGCAAGGCGGGCGCCTCAGCCACATGGATGCGCATGCCGCCCCATTGAGCGCGTAACTGTTCCAGCGACTCCTGGCGCTCCAGCTCGGAAGGCCCCAGCGCTGCGAAGGCGCGCAGCGCGCCGGCCCGATACGCATAGATGCCCAGATGACGCAGCCACAGGCCGGGTGGCATCCCCGCATCCTGGGAAAAGCCGCCATCCCGATGCCAGGGAATCGGCGCGCGGCTGAAATACAAGGCGAAATCGTCCCGATCGCACACCACTTTGACCACATTGGGGTCGAGCAGCTCCTCGACGGTCCCGATGGGTGTGCAAAGCGTGGCGACCTGGGCCGTGGGCTGCGCTTGCAGGTTTTCCGCCACTCGCGCGACATTCACCGCAGGCATGGTGGGTTCATCGCCCTGCAGGTTGACCACCACCACATCGTCTGCCCAGCCGCGCTGCACGACCACTTCCGCAATCCGATCGGTGCCACACAGATGCTGATCCCCGGTCATGCACACCGTCGCCCCAAAGGAACGGGCCATCTGCGCCACCAGCGCATGCTCCGTGGCAATGATGACCTCCTCGGCACCACTGTCCATGGCGCGGTGATAGACATGCTGAATCATCGGCAGGCCGGCAATCAGGCGCAGGGGCTTGCCGGGCAGGCGGGTCGCACCGTGACGTGCGGGAATCACCACCTTGAAGCTCATCGCACCTCCTCCTCGGGGGCCAGGGCGCGGGCTTCCTCCACCAGCATGACCGGAATGCCATCGCGAATGGGGAAGGCCAATCGATCGGCCTTGCAGATCAACTCCGCCGCCCCGGAACGGTAGACCAAGGGTCCCTTGCAGACCGGGCAAGCCAGGATTTCCAACAGTTTCTTATCCACGATCCCTCCGTTCACCTCATCCCTGCCGCCAAATCCTTGCCCCGTTGACGCACCCAGGCCAGCACCTTCGCTTCCAGCCCCGGATCCACCCGGGCGCTGACCGGCACGAACCAGGCATTCCGCAAGGGGAAACGGGCGCACTTGACCGCATCTTTCTCGGTCATGAGCAGGACGCCATCCGCCGCAAATCGCAGATCCTCGGGGCGGTAATCATAATGATCGGGGAAGGGGTGTTCCACCACACTCAGTCCCGCCTGGCGCAGGGCGCCAAAAAAGCGCTGCGGATGACCGATGCCAGCCATGGCGTGAACGGTCTGTCCCACGAATTCGGCCAAGGGTCGACGGCTGCCATCAGTCACTGCAACAAGCGTATCGCCGAGAGGCAGATCCATGATGAACGCTGGCCACCCCAGCGACAAACCGCCGCCCTGCACCACAACCGCATCGACCTGCTTCAAGCGCTGGGCGGACTCGCGCAAGGGGCCGGCGGGCAGGCAAAACCCATTGCCCAGACCACGGGCGCCGTCCATGACAATAATTTCAACATCGCGCGCCAGCGCCTGATGCTGGAGGCCATCATCGCACAGCAACACCGTGCAGCCCTGGGCGAGCAGCAAACGCCCCGCCGCCGCCCGATCCGGACCCGCGGCCACCGGCAGACCACTGCGTCGCGCAATCAGCACCGACTCATCGCCCACCTCCCGGGGGTCGCTCCCGGGCGTGACCTGCCGCGGCCAGTGGGCGGAAGCGCCGCCATAGCCGCGGCACAAAATGCCGGGCCGCTCACCCGCGGCCGCCAGCCGTTGCGCCAGATGGATGACCAGCGGGGTTTTCCCGGTGCCGCCCACCGTGATATTGCCCACCACGACGACGGGCACCGGCAAGCGCACGGGATGCCGCCAACCGAACCGATAAGGCGCTGCGCGGAGTGCGACGGCAAGCGCATAGAGTGCGCTCAGCGGCAACAGGGGCCAGACGCGCCAACGCGGGCCGTACCAAAGCCCGAGCACCGCAGACTCCAGCCGTCCGCGCCAACCGGCTGGCCTCAACCGGTCGCTTCCATTTCGCGGAACTGGAGCCGATACAGTTCGGCGTAAGGTCCTTTATTCGCCAACAACCGGGCGTGGCTCCCCTGTTCGACGATCCGCCCGTCCTGCATCACCACGATGCTGTCGGCGCGCGTCACCGTGGAAAGTCGGTGGGCAATCACCAAGGTCGTCCGATCCTGCATCAGGGTTTCAAAAGCCGCCTGGATATGGCGCTCGGCTTCGGTATCGAGGGCGGAAGTCGCCTCATCGAGAATCAGGATCGGCGCGTCCTTGAACAGGGCGCGGGCAATGGCCAGGCGCTGGCGCTGGCCCCCGGAAAGCAACACGCCCTGTTGTCCCACCGGGGTCCAGAGCCCCTGGGGCAGTTTCTCGATGAATTCCCAGGCATGGGCCGCGCGGGCCGCCGCCTCCACCCGCTCCATGACCTGCGCGGGATCCTCGCCATAGGCGATATTGGCCGCCACGCTGTCGTTGAACAGCACGACCTCCTGCCCCACCACGGCAATCTGTCGGCGCAGATCCGCAAGCCGATAGTCGCGGATGTCGACCCCGTCCACCAGAATCCGGCCGGCCTGGGGCTCATAGAAGCGCGGCAGCAGGTTCACGAGAGATGTCTTGCCGCTGCCCGAACGGCCCACCAGGGCGATGGTTTGGCCAGGCTCGATGGCGAGATCAATCCCCTTCAGCACCTCACCCTTGGCCGGATCGTAAGCGAAACGCACCCTTTCGAAACACACCGCGCCCTTGGCTCGCCCCAGGGGCTGCTGGCCGCTGTCCGGCTCGGCATCCACCTCCAGCAGGGCGAAGATGCTGCCGGCGGCGGCAATGCCCCGCTGCAGGGT
>WOZT01000284.1 GCA_011620145.1 Gammaproteobacteria bacterium
GGCGAGCGGGTTTCCTCACCAAAGCGGCGCGGCCCGCCAGCACCCACCGTATCCGGAAACCACAGCCCCACGTTGAGCGAAATATCGAGTTTTCCCACCGGGAAACCACGCGCATCAACACCGAGTCGCGGGGAGGCGCCCGGAAAATGCTCCCAAGCGGTCGTGGCCTTGGGATCATCCTGGTACAGCAACCGCAACTCCTCCGGCCAGCCCGGTGGGATATCGAAGCGGGCAAACACATCCCAGCCGAGGCGGCTGTCCATCCACAGCCAGTTCTTCTCGTGCGAAATCGTCGCCGTGCGCTCCAGTTCACTCATCTTGCCGTCCACCACGGCGTAGCCATCGGGATCCTGGCTGCCGGCCGCGTTCACATGGCCGCCCTGGATGTCGTTGAAATCCAGCGCCAGGTAAAAGCGCGGGTGATTGAGCACCCGAGTCAACACCTCGCCGCCCGGAATCTGGATCGAAACAGGAAGCACGATGCCCTGGTCGTAAAGCGTCACCTGGGACAGGATGTTGAACACCGGGATGCCTGCCACCACAATGCGCAGCTTGAGCAATCCAGTGGCCCGCACGGGTCCGTCCTTGGCAAAGATCAGCTCGGGACGAATGTTGTCCAGCGTATTGAAGCTCAACTTGGGCCAGGCGGTGAACACCCCCGTTTCCAGCTCGCCATAGATGGCATCGAGCACCCGCTTGTCCTGGCGCGGACCCACGTTGGCGCGAAAATCCTGGAAGTCCAGGAAATTCGCCGGATTGGTACGGAATTGGTAATAGGTGTTGTTTGAAACACCGGTCTTGGCATCGAACGAGACATAATCCGCCGGGTTGCGACGCGCATCGCCCTGTACCAGATAGGCGTAGCGCGCCTTGCCCTGGTACTCAAAGGCCAGCTCCTTGAGAATGCGGCCCTTGACCTCTCCATGCTGGGTCGGCGCGTAGGGCTCATACCCCGTGTCGCGATACATGAACACCAGCTCATCCGCTGGATCGATCTTCCCGTAGGTCCCCTCGACCTTGTTGGGGGAGACATCCGGGAGATAGACCCAGCCCTTCTGGTCCATCTCATCGATCTGGAACGGAATGGGCTGCATGCGCCCGCCCCGCACGACCATGACCGAAACATCCCCCACCGACTGGCCAATCAGTTCGGGCACTTCCTTGCCCTTGATCACCACCGGGTGCAGGTAGGCGTAATGCGTCAGGTCCAGCTTTTCAATCGCCTGGCTGAGCTGCTCGGGGGTCAGCGCCCGCAACAGCGCCTGGTTGTCGACCAGGTAGGTCGGATCGTCACGATAGGCCGCCACAGCCTGCTCGAACGTTGCCGCGTCCACTTTGCCATAAGACGGCGCCACGGCATGCGCCGACCCCACAACGAGCGCGAAGCACAGCGCGGCCATGCTTTTTCTGATGAAAACCATGTTCATCTCCTCCTTAAGATCCTTGTTTTTCCCCGGCAAGCCCGGGATGAACCCACGGCCCGAATCGCAGATCCGTCCGTCCAAAAGTTATAGCCAATCCTGCGACACTTGCTTTTTTCTTTTTTCTGCGGCAGGGCTTATGATTCGGTGATGCAGGGAACTGCGCGGACGATCCGGCCGATGAGCCGGACGCATGACAAAGCCGCGGGACGCGGTAACGAGGAGGACGCATATGGCTAGCCAGCCCACATGGGATCTGTTGATCAAAAATGCCCTGGTTTTCGATGGCAGCGGGGAGATGCCCCAGGCATACGACCTCGCCATCCATCAGGGCCGCATCGCCGCCAAGGGCCTCGATTTCAATCCGGCCTGGGCGCGCACGGTGGTCGACGGCACCGGCCAGTGGCTGATGCCCGGCCTGCTCGACATCCACACCCATTTCGACCTGGAAGTGGAAGTCGATCCGGGTCTGCCCGAAGCGGTGCGCCACGGCACCACCACCGTCGTGATGAGCAACTGCAGCCTGGGGCTCGCCTTTGGCCTGCAATCCTATGGCTGGGGGGATCCGCTGCAGAACAATCCCGTAGTGGATTGCTTCGCGCGGGTGGAAAACATCCCCAAGTCCGTGCTCAGCGGCGCCCTCGATGGCCATGTCACCTGGGACAACCCCATCGATTACCTCAAGCATTTCAAGGAGCTGGCGCTTGGCGCCAATGTCTGCCCGATGGTGCCCCACACCATGCTGCGCATCGCGGTCATGGGCATGCCCGGCGCCTTGAGCGACAAGCCCACCGACGAGCAGATCGTGGCGATGTGCCGCGTGCTGGATGAATGCATGCAGGCGGGTTATGTCGGCATGTCCACCGATGGCCTGCCGCTGCACTATCTGGCCAACGATCCCTATCGGGGCGAACGCATCCCGGCGCAGCACGCCACGCGCAAGGAGATCCGCGCCCTGTGCGAGGTGGTGCGGGCCAATGACGGCATCGTCCAGTTCACGCCCAATCCGGATGCCAAGCTCGCCACGCTGTCGCTGATGCTGATGGGTTGCGCGCGGCTGTTCGGCAAGCCCCTGCGCATGACCGCCACCGCGGCCATGGATCTGGCTTCCCAGCCCATGGCATGGCGGGGCCTGCTGCGGGTCAACCGACTGATCAACTCTCGCCTGCTGAAGGGCCGCTTTGCCTTCCAGGCCCTGTCGGCGCCGTTCAAGGTCTATGCGGATGGGGTGACCTCACCGCTGATGGAGGAACGTCCGGCTTTCCGCGAGCTGATTGCGCTCGAACTGGACGATCGCGAGGGCCGCCAGCGCCTGCTCAATGATCCGGCCTACCAGGCCCGTTTCCGCAAGGATTGGATGGCGGGCAAGCAGGGATTCAACCTCGCCCGCCTGGCACGCCGGCTGGGTTTCGAACCCACCACATTCAACCGCGATCTCCGCGACATGGAGCTGGTCTCGGTCCCGGACATGCCCGAGTGGAGCGGGCAGAGCATGCAGGCCATCTATGACCGCCTGCTGCGCTTCCAGGCCTCCGCAGGCCGGCTGGGGCATTTGAGCGATGCGGAGGCCGCGGCGTTTGCCCAATTCCCCAATCCGATCATCGACGACGCCGAGTTCATGCTGCACCTGCTGCGTCGATATGACCGCCAGTTCCGCTGGGCCATGACGACCGCCAACCGGCGCCGTGAGGTGCTCAAGCAGCTGCTGCTGGATGAGAACACCCTGCCCGGCTTCAACGATTCGGGCGCCCATCTCACCAACATGGCCTTTTTCGATGGCAACCTGCGCACCCTGCAACTGGCCCAGGAAGATGGCCTGGAAACGGTAACGCGTCAGGTTCGGCGGCTCACCCGCGACCCGGCGGCGCTGTTCAACCTGGATGTGGGAACGCTTGATCTGGGCGCCCA
>WOZT01000086.1 GCA_011620145.1 Gammaproteobacteria bacterium
TATCGCGCTGTGGAAGGGGCCGCGTCCTGTGACCCTGCTTTGGTTGACGGACGGCCCCGGCGCATCGGTGGCCACGGAAGCTGTGCCGGATCCGGCATTGGCGGAGCTGAGCCGTCAAGCGAGCATGCTGGGATTGCCATTGCGCGTACCGCCTGCCGGTTTTCGTTCCGCACCGGGAGAGGATCCGGCCCAGCTGGCGGCAGGCCCGCTGGGCGCTGGCGTGGAAGCGGTGCTGGCGGTTGAAGCCACGAGTTTGCCGGATGGCCGCTGGAGCGCGGTTTTTCGGAGCTTCATGGAGGGCCGGCTGGTTTCCGCCTGGACTGTGGCCCCAGCGACCTTGGACGCAATGGTCAGCGAGGGGCTGCAACGCCATGAGGCGCTGTTGCGCGGCCGTTTTGCTCAAGCCTCGACTGCGCCGCAGGCGTCCCATCCGGTGCGCATTGTGGTGAGCGGCATTGCGCGCTATACGGATTACGCGCGGGTGGCGGCCGAACTCCAGTCCCAACGGGCGCTGAGCGCGTTGTTTCTGGAAGAGGCGGGGCCGGCGGGGTTTGTCTGGCGAGCGAACACCACTTTGCCCTCTGAATCCCTGCGTGGCGTGCTGGAAGCGAACAGGCTGATGCGCAGTCGTCCTGCGGCGGGTTTACCTGACCCCGATCGGCTGGAACTGGAATGGGTGGCCGCCCCATGAGCGGCGCCGGAAAGCCTGTCGTTCATCCAGCCGGTGGACAACTGCCTTTGCCGGTCCAGTTGACCGATGAGGCCGTGTTTGAAAATTTCCATCTGCCCGAGGGCGGTGAGGACAACGGCAACAGGATTGCGCTGGCGGCGGTGCAGGCGCTCGCCCGCCCCGGCGCCCGCGGCGTCCTGTTCCTGGCCGGATCCTCCGGCAGCGGCAAGAGCCATTTGCTGAAGGCGCTATGCCGTGAGGCCCAGGGGCACCGGCCGGTGCGCTACCTGCCGCTCGATCAGCACGCCAACTGGCAACCGGCGCTGATGGAGGGATGGGCGCCGCCCGGCGCCGTGGTGGCGCTCGATGCCATCGACCAGATTGCCGGGCAGCGTGCGTGGGAGCGAGTGATCCTGGCGCTTTACCATGAGATTCAGGACAGTGGCGGCGTATTCGTGGCCGCCGCCGCCCAGCCCCCCGCAGGCTATCCATGGGCGTTGGCGGATCTTGCTTCTCGCTTGAGCTGGGGAGGGGTGTACGCGCTCTCGCCCTTGGATGATGCGGGCAAGTTGGCGGCGCTGCAGATGCGCGCCCGGCGCCGTGGATTCACGCTGACCGACGCGGTCGCTCGCTACCTTCTGGCCCGGGAGACCCGTCATCCCGCTCATCTGTTTGCGGTTCTGGACAACCTGGACCGGGAAACGCTGGCCGCCCAGCGTCGTTTGACCATCCCCTTGCTGCGCGCCCTGATGGCGGCCCGAGAGGTGGAGCATGGCGAAGCGCCCTTGAACTCTGCTGATGGGGGGGCGGGAGCGGTCATCAAGCCCTGAGTCCGCCCAAATTGGGGCTCACTTGTCCCATGCAGGAACTTGGTTCAGGGCCGTCGCCGATAGGCTTTCAGCGCCTTGGGAAACAGGATGCAGCCCGTGAAGACTCCCAAGGCCAGCACGGTGGCCGGCAGGCTGGCGTGGCGCTCAGCAGGATTGGCGATCAGATCCATGAGTGCGCCACCGAAATAGAACAAGGAGGCCAGGCTCAGCCAGGCGAAAGTATAGGGCCGGCCCGCCAGCAAGCCGGGCACCGCCAGCAGCAACGGCGTTTCCACCGCGGCCAGCCAGAGCCAGGCAGTATGGGGTGGCATCCAGGCCGACAAGCCCAATACCCAGTAGGCCAGCGTCGCCATCAGGCCACCCAGACAAATCAAGGTCAGGCGTTGCAGGGTGCGGGGATGGATCATGAGGGGTCTACTCCGCGCAGTCGCAGGGCGATTTGGGCCACACGTCGGCCCAGGGCTTGGCATAGTTGTTTTTCCGGCTCACTCAGCGCGCGCTCGCCGGTGCCGCCGGCCCAATGGCTGGGGCCATAGGGGGTGCCGCCGCTGTGGGTTTCGCTCAGCGCCGCTTCGGTGTAAGGCAGCCCCACCAGCACCATGCCCTGATGCAGCAGCGGCAGCATCATGGAGAGCAGGGTGCTTTCCTGACCGCCGTGGAGGCTGGCGGTGGACGTGAACACGGCGGCCGGCTTGCCGGCCATGGCGCCGCTGAGCCACAGGCTGCCGGTGCTGTCCAGGAAATACTTGAGAGGCGCCGCCATGTTGCCGAAGCGTGTGGGGCTGCCCAGGATCAGGCCATCACATTCGCGCAGATCCCGTTCCTGGGCGTAGGGCGCGCCGTGGTCCGGAACGGCCGGGGCCGTGGCCTCGCAGTTGGTCGAGACCGGGGGCACGGTGCGCACCCGCGCGGTGGCGCCGGAGACTTCCTCCACGCCCCGGGCGATGAGTTGGGCCATCTGGGCCGTGGCGCCCTGGCGACTGTAATAAACCACCAGGATTTCAGCCATGATCCAGCAGCTCCAGCACCCGTTCCGGGGGACGGCCGATCACAGCACGGGTGTCGTCCCGCACGGCGATGGGCCGTTCCAACAGGCGGGGATGTTGATGCAGGGCGGCCAGGATCGCCGCGTCCGTTAGATCCGGCTGCGCCAGATTCAGTGTCTGGTATTCCGTTTCCCCGGTTCGCAGCAAGGCCCGCGGCGATACGCCCAGCAGGCCGACCAGACGGGCCAGGCTGTCCAGGGATGGGGGGGTGTTCAGGTAATCGATGAGCGTCGGCTCGACCCCGGCATCCCGCAACAGGGCAAGTGCCGCGCGTGACTTGCTGCAGCGCGGGTTGTGATAAAGGCTGATCTGCATGGAACCGGCTTCTTTCCTGGCGAGCGGCCGGACATTGTAATGCCTTGTGGGGCTCTAGGGACGACGTGCGTGAACAATGGTCTTGCGGCCTGGAGGGGATGTGGCGCCTATAGATCGTTAACCACAGCTATGTAGTGACAAGAAGAAGGGTGTACGCCCTGGAAATTTCAGGATCCGTCTTGTCATCTATCCATGATCGGGCTCTTCAAGCGTATTGAGCGTGTTTCATTTGACCAAGACGGGGCAGGGACACCTGAAACGTAGGGCAAAAGTCATGATTTTTCCTAATCTCAAATCGTTGTGGTCAAGGGACGACCCAGCGTCGATCCAGTACGCTCAAGACCCGGTCGGGATAGGTGTTGCGTCCCAGGCTGCCATTGTAGCGGGCCAGCGCCCGGCTCAGATTGCCCCGTTCCTTGTCGAGGTAGAACTTGAGAATGGTGCAGCCCATGCGCAAATTGGTGGGC
>WOZT01000001.1 GCA_011620145.1 Gammaproteobacteria bacterium
TCAGCCTGGATTGTCGAGGCGGATCTCCACATAGGCCTCTTCGCGCAGGCGGCGCTGCCAGGCCTGGGTTGCCTCCTCCAGCTTGCGCTGGAACACCCGCTGCCGGGCACGCTCGCGCTCGGCCTCATCCGTGGCATCGCGTTCACGCCGTTCGAGCACCTGCACCAAATGCCAGCCAAAACGGGACCGGAATGGCTCGCTGATCTGCCCCGGCGCCAGCGCGTCCATTACCTGCTGGAATTCGGGAACGGTGGCGCCGCGGGCCAGCCAGCCCAGATCGCCGCCCTGGTCGGCCGTGGGGTCATTGGAGTATTGCTTGGCCAAGGCGGCAAAATCTGCGCCGCCGCCCAGTTCATTGCGCAGCCGGGCCATGGTGGCGCGAATCTTGGCGTCATCCATCACAATGCTGGGACGAATGAGGATATGCCGGGCATGGGTTTCCGAAATGACGGTCTTGTTGGCCGGCTTGTCGGTTTCCTTGTTGCCTGCGTCAGCCTCGGGCTCGCGCGGACTGCCGGGAGATGCAAGCTGGTTGTCGATTTCCCGTTCAGTGACCACGATGCGGCGGCCCACTTCACGTTGGCGCAGCTGATCGATGCTGAGGTCGCGGCGGATGTCTTCGCGCAGTGCCTTGTAGTCGATCCCCTGGGCCTGTAGGGTCGCTATGAAATCATCCATGCGCATATTGTTGCGCCGGGCAATGCTGGCAACGGCTTGATTCACCGCCTCATCAGTGACCTTGATTCCGGTCTTCTCGGCCAACTGAGCCTGAATTTCTGCCAGGATCATGCGGTCGAGCACCTGCCGCTCCAACACATCACGGGGTGGCAATCGGCTATCGGGCTGTCCTGCGGCGCGGGTCTGGATTTCCCGGATCTGGTTGTCCAGTTCGCTGCGCAGGATCACACCGTTATTGACTACCGCCACCACCCGATCCAATTCGGCGGCAGTCACGGACAAGGACATGGCAATCAGCCACAGACCCATCATCCAGATCTTCGCCGCGCGCCGCGCGCCGCGCTCAGGGTATTGTTTCATTGCCCACCATCGTACGGTTCAAAAGGTTTTGGATTCCCTGCCCCAGCCGCCCCAGGCCACCGAGTTCCAGTTGCAGATAAATACCCTGATCGACCTCACCCAGATCGCGCACATAGCGCCGTGCGGCCACCTGCACAGCCCAGCAGCAACTGCGGTATTCGACACCGAGCAGGGATTCAAGGTCCTGGGCGTCGCGCAGGGAATAATTCCATCGCCCTACTGCGGAAATTTCCCGGGTCAGTGGCCAGCTAGCGGTGACATCCACCTGCTCGAGAGGTTCGCCCAAGTCTCGTCGCAACCGGTAAGCCAAGCCAATGATTTTTTTGTCTTCCGGCTGGTAGCGTACTTCAGCAACCTGCTGAACCGCCGTCTGATTGGCCTCGTCCCATTCTATCTGAAAGCGGGCTTTGGTGTCGGGGCGGGGGTAGAGCGCGGCCTCAGCCAGGTAGGTGGAATCACCGACCTCCGCGCTGCTTTCTTCGGGCAATAAGGTCTTGCTGGGGGTGAAACGGGTAATGCGACCTACAGTGGCTTCGAGCCGGGGCGCCCCTGAATTGGCATCGCGCACCGCTGAGGTCAAGGCCGTGGTGACTTGATTGGCGCTGCTCTGGCGATCGCCCCCGACATAGCGATTGGTATCGAACAGCCCCAGGAAATCAAATTCCGGTAACCGGGTATCCAGCACCGGCAAATCGTGCTGATCGCGCTCGGGAACATACAGATAGAGTAAGCGCGGCTCCAGGGTTTGCAGCAGTCCCGTTCCCCCAGGCAGATTCCGTTCGAAGCGCAGCCCACTATCGACGGACGCGATCGGCAGACCACGACTGGGGCTGGTGTGACCATCAATGGCCGCCTCTTCAGCGAGATTGTATTGGGTCTGCCGGTAGGCGAGCCGAGGACTGAGGAAATAACTTCCCCGATCCCACGGAACACCCAGTCCCACCTCGGTATCGGCGCGCTCGCCCTGGCGATTGCCATCACGCCCGAAACGGACGGCCTCGGTGCGCAGGTCATAGGCCACAGGCCCCAGGATGGGCTGGGGATTGCGAGTCCGGGCCACGAGCTGTGGCAGACGTTGATAGGGTGCTGGCTCCCCGCGCAGGCGTGGATCAACAAGCTGGAAATCCTGGGCGCGGAAGAACAGATCCCACTGCGGTCCGCCGTAACCCAGCAGCGCTTGCCGTGGCAGATAGCGCGAACTGGCACGACTGAGGGTGGTGCTCAAGTCCTCCAAATAATTGACATCACTGACCGATGTGAAATCGACATTCGCCTGCCAATCCGGCGCTGGGCGGGCCTGATGACGCCACGACCAGAGCGTTCGATCCTCTCCCAGCACGTCATCATGGGGCAGGTATTCGTTGTAGAGCGTGCCTCGACCATAGGGACTCAGGTAGCGATATTCGGTTTGCATCTGCAATCCGCGCTTGCTCATCAGGCGCGGTGTCAGGGTCGCATCCTGCTCCGGAGCGATGTTCCAGTAATAGGGGGTTGCCAGATCCAAGCCGCGGTTGTTGGAAGAGCCCAGTCGGGGGGCGAGAAAACCGCTCATCCGGTCATCGGTGATCGGAAAGGCCAGCCACGGCGTATAGAGCAGCGGCACATTCTTGAAATACACCTGAGCGTTGCGGGCGGTGCCCCGGCCGGAATCCGGATCGAGCCGAAGATTTTGCGCCCGCAGGTACCAATCTCCATTGCCCTGGTCGGCGGGGCAGGTGGTGAAGCGGACTTTTTGTAGGCGGGACGGGCCGTTCTGGGAGGTTTGGATGGTGCTGGCCGTCCCCCGACCCGGCCGTTTGCGCAGATAGAAGTGGGCATTTTCAAACAAGCCCTCGCCACTCTGGGTCGCGACTCGCCCCACTCGCGCCTCCAGGTCGAGTGCGTCGCTGAGTACGGTCAGGCCCGACTCGCCGGCCAACACCTCACGCGATCGGTCATACAGCAGTTGCGGGGCCAATACATGCGTCGTGCCGCGCTGGGCCACGACCCGTCCTTCCAGCAGACTGGTGCCCTCGGAGACGACGGAGGCGCGATCGGCGTTGATGAAGACTCGGGAATCCCGTGGATCGCCCGGCGGCAACTGCGCGCGCAGCGGCTCCAGCACATTGACCGGCCCGCACACAGCAGAGGTTTCCTCCGCATGAGCGCGGGGGAGGGGAGCGCCCAGCCCGAGCGCGGCAGCCAGACCCAGCGCCAAAAGCCACTGACGGGTGATGTTCTTTTTCGATACCATCCGCGACATCCGGAATTCAAGGCGCACTGGTGAC
>WOZT01000277.1 GCA_011620145.1 Gammaproteobacteria bacterium
CCATGGCGGTGATGATCGGCGCGCGCCAGCGCCGCCGCCTCCGCCATGGGGCTGGCGGCCAGCCCCGGCAGGCCGCCAGCCCAATCCATCATCCCGCGCCGCGCCATGGATGCATCATCCGCCGCAAAAGAGTGATCATAATGGATCGCACGCGGCGATGGACGCGACGTGCCCTACTCACGCGGAGAAACCCATGGACGGAACCCCCTCTTCATCGCCCCTGACCGGGGCCGTGCTCATCACCGGTGCCTCCTATGGCCTGGGCTATGAACTCACGCGCTGCTTTGCCGCCGATGGGCATGCGCTGATCCTGGTCGCCCGCAGTGGCGATCGGCTCAGGACGGTGGCCCAGGAACTGAGCCAGGCCCATGGCGTGCAGGTGGACACCGTGGCACTGGACCTGACCCAGCCGGACGCTGCCCGGATGCTTTTCGAGGAAATCCAGCGCCGCGGCCACACCGTGGAGATTCTCGTCAACAACGCGGGATTCGGCACCTACGGGCGTTTTTCCGACATCGACTTCGACGCCGAGACCCGCGAGATGCAGCTCAACATGCTCACGCCGACCCAGCTCACCAAGCTGTTCCTGCCTGGCATGCTGGCGCAGCGGCGCGGACAGGTGGTCAACATGGCCTCCATGGCCGGCTATCTGCCGGGGCCCTACATGGCCATCTATTTCGCCACCAAGGCCTACCTGCTGTCCTTTTCCGAGGCCATCGCCGAGGAATTGCGCGGTTCGGGGGTCGCGGTAACGGCAGTCTGTCCCAATGTGGTGGCCACCCGCTTTCAGGAAACCGCCCACAACCAGGCCGCCTATATCGGTGGCCGCTTCCGTCCCCTGATGGCCGATGCCCCCACCACGGCGCGCCAGGCCTATGCCCTGATCCGCGCCAAGCGTACAGTGGCCATCCCCGGCTGGAGCAACCGGCTGGCGGTGGCGGCCCTGGGCCTGATTCCCCGCGCCCTGATGCGGCGCGCCATGGTGCCGTTTCAGAAAGGGCCGGACATTGCCGACTATCCAAAAGCACGCTGAAATTGCGGTGGGGACGGAATCGATCGTCCATTTTCCGGTCACACACGAGCGGTAGTCTCCATGGGTTATCCCGCCCAGCCCCGATTCGCTCGCCAATCACCTCATGAGGAAGTTGCATGCCCCCGCAGCGTTATTCCATCGAAGTCCAGGCGCATCTGCCCGAACGCCTGAGCGGTCTGAACATCCTGGCCAATAACCTGCTCTACGCCTGGGATCGGCGCATTCGCCGCGTCTTCCGGCACATGGATCCGCTGCTGTGGGACGCCTGCGGCCACAATCCCAAGGTATTCCTGCGGCGCATCTCCCAGCAGCGTCTGTCCGACCTGCTGGATGACGTCAACTTCATGGAAGAGTACGAGTACGCCCTCAGTGTCTCGAGTCATTACCAGGACCAGACCCGGCGCCTGCATCCCAAACTGGCGCCCCTGCTGAACCCCACCCAGGATGTCATCGCCTATTTCTGCGCCGAATTCGGGCTGCACGAAAGCCTGCCGCTCTATTCGGGCGGCCTGGGCATCTTGGCCGGGGATCATTGCAAGGCCGCCAGCGACCTGGGGCTGCCCTTCGTGGCCGTGGGACTGATGTACCATCAGGGCTATTTCACTCAGATCATCGACGAGCATGCGGAGCAGCGAGCGGAATTCCACCCCCACCGGCTCGACGACCTGCCCATCACCCCGGCGCTTGACGGCGATGGCCGGCAGGTGGAAATCGAACTGGCTTTCCCCGGTCGCAGCGTGCGGGTGCGCGTATGGCAGGCCATGGTGGGGCATCTCAAGCTTTACTTGCTCGACACCGATGTGCCGGGCAATCGGGACGACGACCGGGCGATTACCTACCAGCTCTACGGGGGCGATCGCACCACGCGCCTGACCCAGGAAATCGTGCTGGGCATTGGCGGTGTGCGGGTACTGCGCGCCTTGGGCGTCGCCCCCAGTGTCTGGCACATCAATGAAGGCCACGCGGCCTTTCTGGTGCTGGAGCGCTGCCGCGAACAGGTGGCGCATGGCCGATCCTTCGCCGCGGCCCTGGAGCAGGTCGCCGCCGCCACCTTGTTCACCACCCACACCCCGGTCCCCGCCGGTCACGATGTGTTCGACCGCGCCCTGATCGAGCCCTACCTGAAGGACCTCGCTCATCAACTCGGGGTCGGCATGGATGAGGTCATGGCGCTGGGCTGTTCCCCGGGCCAGGAGTCCCGTTTCAACATGACCGCCCTGGGCCTGCGCGGATCGCGTTTCCAGAATGGCGTCAGCCGCATCCACGGCGAAGTCGCCTCACAGATGGAAGCCTATCACTGGCCCCAGATCCCGCCCCCGGAAAACCCCATTGGCCATGTCACCAATGGCGTGCATGTCATGACCTTCCTCGCCAGCGAATGGGTGATGCTGTTCGATTCCCGTTCACGCGGCTGGCGCGACTACATGACCGACCCACGATTCTGGAAGGAGTACGTCGAAGCCATTCCGGACCAGGCGTTCTGGAGCCTGCGCCAGAACATCAAGGCGGGCATGCTCGACTACGCGTGCGATGCCCTGTGCCGGCAGTACCGCCGCAATCACATGGGGGAGGCCCACATCCAGCGCCTCCTGAAGCACATCACTCCGAACGGCAATCCCCCCTTGGTGCTGGGCTTCGCGCGGCGTTTCGCCACCTACAAGCGCGCCACCTTATTATTCCGCGACCCGGCGCGGCTGGCGCGCCTGCTCAGCCAGCCCGACCGCCCCGTCGTGCTGTTGTTCGCCGGCAAGGCCCATCCCCAGGATCGGCCCGGACAGGATCTGATCCGCATCATCGGCGACTATTCGGAACAGCCCGATTTCGCCGGCAAGCTGTTCTTCATCGAAAACTATGATCTCGCCCTGGGCCGCAAGCTGGTGTCGGGTGTGGACATCTGGCTCAACACCCCGGAATACCCGATGGAAGCCTGCGGCACCTCGGGCCAGAAAGCCGGCATCAATGGCGGCCTGAACGTCAGCATCCTGGATGGCTGGTGGGGCGAAACCTTCGACGGCGAAAACGGCTGGGGGCTGGTCCCCCAGACCGGGGGCGATCCCGACACCCGCGACCGGCTGGAGGCCGAGGAGCTGCTGGATCTCCTGGAACACGAGGTCATTCCGCTCTATTTCGCCCGCAACAGCCAGGGCTATTCCCCTGGCTGGGTGAAAAAGTCCAAGGCCGCGATGAAAACCATCCTGCCGCGCCACAGCGCCGAGCGCATGCTGGAAGACTACATCAAGCAGTACTACGCCCCCGCCAT
>WOZT01000056.1:0-8879 GCA_011620145.1 Gammaproteobacteria bacterium
TGCCAGCAAGTCGCCCCAGAAGAACCATCGTTCCGACTGCATGCACCACCCTCCCCATGCTGCCCCGAGGCTAGCGGCTGGTGGCGCGAGAGGCAAGTCGTTGCCATGCTGGATCCCTGACAGATGGAAAATTGATCCAACTCAGCAGTCCGATCGGTATTGAATTGAAAAAATGTTATATGCATATATAATTTAGTTACAACAAATCCCACAAGCCGCTTTCCACAGGCGCTTATTTGGATGAGAAGGAGATTGACCATGTTATTCAGACAATTGTATGACCTCGACACAGGCACCTACACCTACCTGCTGGCTGCTCGCCCGGGCGGCGAGGCCGTGATCATCGATCCGGTCCTGGAGCAGATCAATGCCTACCTGCAGTTGCTGCGGGAACTGGATGTGCGCCTGGTCAAGGCCATCGACACCCACACCCACGCCGATCACGTCACGGCCATGGGCCAGTTGCGTGACACCACCGGCTGCGTGACGATCATGGGCGAGCAAACCAAGGCCGAATGCGTTTCCCTGCGCGTCAAGGACGGCGAACACATCGCGGTGGACGGCCTCACGCTGCGGGCGCTGTATACCCCCGGGCATACCGATGAGTCCTACAGCTTCCTGATGGACGACCGGGTGTTTACCGGCGACACCCTGCTGATCCGCGGCACCGGTCGTACGGATTTCCAGAACGGCGATGCCCGCGCCCAATACGACAGCCTGTTCAACAAGCTGCTCAAGCTGCCGGAGGACACCCTGGTCTACCCCGGCCATGACTACAAAGGCTGGACGGTCAGCACCATCGGCGAAGAAAGGCGTTACAACCCGCGACTGCAGGTGAGCTCGGTGGAGGCGTACGTCAACATCATGAACAACCTCAAGCTGCCCAACCCCAAATACATGGATGTGGCAGTTCCCGCCAATCTGGCTTGCGGCCGGCCGGCCTGATGCCGCTGCCCGCCCCAACGCCGGGGTCGGGAAAGCGGCTGCGCCTGCCCGACCTGGCGATGCGCCATTGGCTTGCCGATTACGGGCGGCGCGACCTTGCCGATGACCTCGTGGCGGGCATGATTACCGCTATCCTGCTGGTTCCTCAAAGCCTGGCCTATGCCATGCTCGCTGGCCTGCCGCCCCAGGCAGGGCTTTATGCCAGCATGCTGCCCCCCATTCTCTATGCCGCATTGGGCACCAGTCGGACGCTGGCGGTGGGACCGGTGGCGGTGGCGGCCCTGTTGGTGGCCAGCACCCTGGGGAGCCGAGGGGTCACCGATCCGCAGCAAGCCCTGATCCATGGCGTGATCCTGGCCTTTGAAGTGGGCGCACTGCTGTTCGTGCTGGGCCTGTTGCGTGCCGGCAAGCTGATGAATTTCCTCAGCCATCCCGTCCTGTCGGGCTTTACCACCGGCGCGGCGCTGGTGATCGTGATCAGTCAGATCAAGCACCTGACCGGCATCCCGGCGACCGGGCAGGAAGCGCCCGCCCTGCTGGCTCAGTTGATGGCTGGCGTCGGCCAGACCAAGCCGATGACCCTCATGCTGGGACTTGGCGCCATGGGATTCCTGTGGCTCTCCGGCGCGCCGCTGGGGCGACTGCTACGCCGCTTCCGCGTGCCGGAGCGGGCGGCCTTGTTGATGGGAAAATCAGCCCCCCTGGCGGTGGTGTTGAGCGGCACGGCCCTGGTGGCCTGGGGGGAATGGCATATCCACCATGGCGTGGCCGTGGTGGGCGCTCTGGCCGTCGGCCTGCCCCACATCGATTTGTCCTTTCTGGGCGCGGGAGGGCCTTGGCTGGACTTGTTACCGGCCGCCGCCTTGATTGCGCTGATCGGTTATGTGGAGAGCGTGTCGGTGGCCAAGGTGCTGGCCAACCGGCGTCGCCAACGGGTCGATCCGGATCAGGAACTGATCGCTTTGGGGGTCGCCAACCTGGGGGCGGCGTTCACCGGGGCCATGCCGGTGGCTGGGGGATTCAGCCGCACGGTGGTCAATGACACGGCCGGGGCGCGCACGCCACTCGCCGGGGTTTTCACCGCGATCCTGGTGGGGCTGGCGGCGCTCTATCTCACGCCGCTGTTCAGCTACATGCCCCAGGCGATTCTTGCCGCCATCATCGTGGTGGCGGTGCTGAACCTGGTGGATGTGGCAGCCCTGCGCCAGGCGTGGCGCTATGACCGGACCGATGCCGGCGCGCTGCTTGCCACCCTGGCGGGGGTGGTGGCGCTTGGCGTGGAACGCGGGTTGTTGTTGGGCCTCGCCCTGTCCCTGTTGCTGTTCATCTGGCGCGCCGGACATCCCCATATCGCCCGCGTCGGGCAGGTGCCGGGCACCGAGCATTTCCGCAACATCCAGCGCCATGCCGTTGAGACCTGGCCGGAAATCCTGCTGGTGCGCGTCGATGAAAGCCTGTGTTTCGCCAATGCCGGGCCGGTGGAGGATTTCATCCTGCAGGCCATTCGGGAGAAACCCGAAACCCGCCACGTCGTACTCATCGCCAGCGCGGTCAACGCCATTGACACCAGTGCGCTGGACATGTTGCTGGGTTTGATCCATGCCCTGCGCTCACTGGACGTCACCTTGCATCTGGCCGAGGTCAAGGGGCCGGTCATGGACCGCCTGCAGCGGGTCGACCTGCCCGGACAACTTGCGCCGGGTCGCATCTTCCTGCATACCCACGAAGCCGTCCGGATGCTTACGGATCAGGCAACACTTTCCCGGGATTCATCACGTCATGCGGGTCAAGAGCGCGCTTGAGGGTGCGCATGAGGTCCAGGGTGACCGCATCCTTGTAACGCGCCATCTCGCCTCGCTTGAGCTGGCCGATGCCATGTTCGGCGGAAAAGCTGCCGCCCAGGGCCACCACCCGATCGTGCACCAGCCGCTCCAATGCGTCGCGTTGGTCCAGAAAAGCCTGGGCATCGCCCCCCTGCGGCAGGGACAGGTTGAAGTGGAGATTGCCATCGCCAAGATGCCCGAAGACGCAGGGCCGCACACCGGGAAAGCGGCTTTCCAGCAACGGCAGCATCTCGCCGATGAAGGCCGCCATGCGGGCGCGTGGCAGGGCAATATCGTGTTTGATGCTGGGCCCTTCGCGCCGCTGCGCATCGGGGATGGCATTGCGCACCGCCCAGAGACGCGCGCCTTGGGACGCGTTCCGGGCCACGACCGCGTCGCGGATCTCGCCCGCACGCAGGGCCGCGTCCAGAATTTGGCTCAAGCGATCCGACAAGCCCGCATCGCTGCTCGCCCCCGAGAGTTCCAGCAGCACGCTCCAGGGGCTGGTTTCCAATTGCCGTGCCGGCAGGTCGGGGAAGTGACGGGCCACCAGTTCCAGAGAAAACGCCGACATGAGTTCGAAGGCCGTCAAGGCCTCCCCCACCGCCCCGCTCAACCGCCCCAGCAGCCGCAGGGCAGCGGCGGGATCGGAGACCGCGACCTGGGCCGTCACCTGCTGCGCCGGATGGGGCACCAGGCGCAAAATTGCCGCCGTGATGACGCCCAGGGTGCCCTCCGCGCCAATGAACAGCTGCTTGAGGTCATAACCGCTGTTGTCCTTGCGCAGGCCCTTGAGGTCTGACCAGATCCGTCCGTCGGCAAGGACCACTTCCAGACCCAGGCACAGCTCGCGCACATTGCCGTAGCGCAACACATTGTGCCCCCCGGCATTGGTGGCCAGGTTGCCGCCGATCTGGCACTCCCCCGCCGAGGCCAGGCTCAAGGGAAACCACAGGCCAGCCGCATCAGCAGCCGCCTGCACCTCGGCAAGGCGGCAGCCGGCTTCCACCGTCACGGTGGCCTCGACCGGATCCAGCGCCAGCACGCGCCGCATGCGTTTCAGGTTGAGCACGATCTGGCGGCCGCTGCCATCGGGCAGCGCGCCCCCGCACAGCCCGGTCTGCCCGCCCTGAGGCACGATGGCGATGCCGTGGGTCTGGGCGTACTGAACCACGGCGGCCACCTCGGCGGTGCTGCCCGGAAGCACCACGGCCAGTGCTGCGCCGGTGAATCTTCCGCGCGGCTCTTCCAGATAGGAGGCCTGGTCCTGTGGGGTGGATCGCACGCCCCGCGCGCCGCAGACGGTTCGGAAAAACGCCAGGTGGGCGGCGGCTTGCTGGGGATTCACCGGGCCAGCACCACTTTGCCGAACTGATTTCCGCTGGCCAGGTGCTCGAATGCCGGCCGCACGGCATCCCAAGGCAGCATCTGGTCGATGACCGGCACCAGCGCCGTGGCATCGACGGCCCGGCCCAGATCCTCCAGCATGCGGCGGCTGCCCACGAACAGGCCCTGCAAGCGCACGCTGCGCATCAACACCCGGCGCAAATCGATCTGGCTGGAAACACCGGACAAGACCCCGATGATGGCGATCCGGCCGCCAGGCCGCACCGCCTCGATGGACTGGGCCAGGGTGCCCGCACCGCCCACCTCCACGACCTGGTCCACGCCCCGCCCGCCGGTCAGCGCCTGCACCGCCTTGCCCCAGGCCGGGGTGGTTCCGCTATGGATCCCGGCAAAGGCGCCCAATGCCTTGGCCCGGGCCAGTTTTTCCTCACTGCGGGATACCACGATGACCTGCGCCCCATGGGCACGGGCGATCTGCAAGGCAAACAGGGACACGCCACCGGTGCCGATGACCAGCACGGTATCGCCGGACTGGATCCCGCCCTGCGCCACCAGGGCATGCCAGGCGGTGACTCCGGCGCAGGGCAGGCAGGCGGCCTGGGCATCGGTGAGGGAGTCCGGGCTGCGCACCAGTCCGGTATCGGGCAGGATCACTTCCTCGGCCAGCATGCCGTCGAGGGGACCGCCCAGGGTGCGCCGCCCGCAACGGCTGTCCACTTCCCCGTCCAGCCAATCCTGGGCAAACACGCCCATGACCCGGTCGCCGGGACGCCACGCGGTCACCCCCGCCCCCACGGCCACCACCGTCCCCGCGCCATCCGAGCACGGGATCAGCGGCAAGGCCTGGCGGGGATTGTAGAGGCCCAGGACCATCATGAGGTCGCGATAATTCAGGGATACCGCGCCGACCCGCACCCGAACCTGGCCCGGGCCGGGATCCGCCAGTGACCGCTGCGCCGGGCGCAGGCCATCCAGCCCAAATTTTTCCAGTTGCACCACCTGCGTCATGAATCAGCTCCCTCCGCTACCGCAACCGTGTCCAGCCTGCAACGCCGACCCGTTGAGCCGTTTGTTTTTTCAAAGAAAAGGCGTGAACAGACGGGCGATCCCGTCACGCAATTTGACCGGCAGGGATCGCGCATCCACCTCGGCCAGGCTGCAAGGCCGCGCCATCCGAATCCGCGCCGCGACCAGTTCATCCAGTGCCACGGCGAGTTTTGAATCATAGCATTCGAGGTTGCCCTCGAAATTCAGGCGCAGACTGCGCGGATCCCAGTTGGCCGAGCCCAGGAAGACCCAGGTTTCATCGACCACCATCAGCTTGCTGTGATCGAATGCCCCGGTGCTGAACCACACCCGGCAGCCATGTCCCAGCACCTGCCAGAGCTGACCCATCATGGCCCAGTGCACAAAAGGCAGGTTGTTGTGGGCGGGCAGGAGAATATCGACTTCGACGCCGCGCAGCGCCGCCAGATTCAAGGCATTGATCAGGCTGCGATCGGGCAGGAAATAGGGGGTCATGATGCGAATCCGGCGCTTGGCCACGCTCAGCGCGCCGAGCAAGACCCAGGACAGTTTGTCCAGATCCTCATCCGGTCCATCCGGAACCGCGCGACAAAACACCGCGCCAGCAGGATGCAGCATCGGCGGGAACCAGGATTCGCCGTCAAGATTTTCGCCAGCGGCGAAAGCCCAGTCCTGGGCAAACATCTCCTGAAGTTGCCGCACCACTGGCCCCTCCACGCGAAAATGCAGGTCCTGGGTAAATCGTCGACCACTGTTCTGGCAATGATGAACGCGGAGATTCATGCCACCGGTAAAACCCAGCCGCCCATCACACACCAGCAGCTTGCGGTGGTTGCGCAGATTCAAGCCCACCAGCCAACTGGCGCGCCGCCCTGGAAGAAAACGGGCGACCGTAATGCCCACGCCTTGCAGCACAGGCACCATGGGTGGCCAGGAATAGCGTTCCCCTGCGGCATCCACCAGCACCCGCACCTGGACCCCCCGGACGCGCGCACGGGCGAGCGCGTCACAGAAAGCGCGACCGACGCGGTCGTTGCCGAAAATATAGGTCGACAGGGTCACGCTGAACCGCGCTTCATCGATCGCGGCCAACATTTCTGGAAAAGCCCCGTCCCCATCCACCAACGTCTGGATATTGTTCCCGGCGAGCAGCGGCAGATGGGTGACCCGGGTCACCAGCTCGGCCAGCTCGGTCAGATGCGCATTGCCCGGTCCCACTGCCAAGCGCAGCGCTGCGGAGTAAATGCTGCCCGGCATGGATTGTCTACGCGGCGGCCAGATCGGTCGATTCAGGCTGCTGGCTCGGCGCTGGATGCGGTTGACACCAAAGAGCAGGTACAACAAGGCGCCCAACACGGGCATGAACCACAGCACCACGATCCACAGGGTCGCGGCGCGCGGGTCGCGTTTGACCAGGGCCACATGGCCGGTCAGCGCCAACGCCAGCAGGGTCGCGAACAGGGCCGGAAGGCCGTACCACCATTCCATGGATTTACAGTTGTTCTATCAGGTGGCTTCTCCAGCGGAAGAACCGGAGAAGGCCCGGACCAGTTCGGTCACCAAGGGCTTCATGAAGAAACTGTCTGTAGGCATCACGTCCACCCGGATCCCCTGACGCGCGAGATCATCAGCCGCCACGGGACCGATGGCCGCCACCCGGGTGCGCGCCATGCCCCGCAGCAGCGCGTCGGACAGATCATGACGCTGGGCCACGTCCCGCAGCCGCCGGTATTGGGGTTGGCTGGTGAAGACGATGGCGTCGATGCGGCCCTGGTCCAGGGCGTGGATCAGGGCGACAATCTGGTCATCGTCGGACTTGGGCGCGTAGACATAGGGCGCCACCGGTCGGGGCACGGCGCCGGCCTGTTGCAGCGCCGCCATGAGGGGCAGGTTCGGCTCATCGCCATAGAGCTGGACGCCGACCGTCTGGCCCGCCAGCGCCATCCCCTGCAAGGTCTCGATCACGCCGGCCGTAGTGGGCGCAGCTGCGTTCCAGCGCGGATCCAGGCCAAGTTCCCTGAGCACTCGCGCCGGCTTCGGCCCGCGCACCAACATCGGTTGGTGTGCCAACGCTTCCCCAAATTCCCGCGTGAGTCCGGCGCGTTCAGCAAACCCCAGCAAGCGGCGCAGCCCCTCGCCGGTCAGCAGAATGGTCAGCGCCGGAGGATCCTGGATGAATTCGCGGAGCCATTGAAGCACTGCCGCCTCATTCGGGTGATCGAGGATCGCCACCATGGGGCAACGCCAGATCATCGCTCCCCGGCGTTCCAGCAAGCCCGCCAGCACGTCCAGCAGACGTGTTTCGGGCAGGGCAATGGTGCGGCTGGCAAGCGGCAGTTCATCGGCCACGGTGCGTCCTCAGGGGTAGTACAGGCTCAGGGTTTCCGCCAGGCAGCAGGGCTTTTCCTGCCCTTCCCGCTCCACACTCAGCTGGGTCACCGTCTGGATCGCGCCGGCAATCTCGCGCACGCCCTTGAGCGTTACGCGCACGCGGATGCGGCTGCCCACCGGAACAGGGGCGGTGAATCGCAGCTTGTTCATGCCGTAGTTCACCCCCATGCGCACGCCGTTGATTTGGAGAACCTCATCCACCAAGGCAGGTGTCAACGCGATGGTCAGATAGCCATGGGCAATGGGAACCCCATGGGGGGATTCCCGGCTACAGCGCTCGGGATCGGTGTGGATCCACTGGTTGTCCCCTGTGGCCTGCGCAAACTGGTTGATGCGCTCCTGGGTGACCTCCACCCAATTGCTGACGCCGACCTCCTGGCCCACCATCTCTTTCAGTTCGGCGATGCCATTGATCACCCGCTTGGCCATTCTGCCGTTCTCCTTGTGTCACGTGCCGTTGGTTTGGGTTGGAGCGGTCGGATCGACGCTTGCCATCGCCCTGGCGTTGTCATAGTTGTCATAATTGATGGACTTTAGCGCAGCCGATGGGATGGGGAGAAGTGCGCCGTCACTCCTGGCCTGGCGTCGGCACGGTGATGGGCGGGAAAGGAACGGAGGGAAAGGCCGCCTCAAACCGGTAGCCCCGATCCACGCAATAGCGCAGCCATTTATTCAGAAGCACATTGATTGCCCAACGTTCAGACAGGGGAATCAGCGGCTTACCACGCCTTGCTTCCGGAACGGGATCTGGAATCGCCTCGCACTGCCGGGCATCGTGATACACCCGCAACTGCAGATCCGGGATGGCCTGCGGGTCGCCCGTTTCACCGAAGTAGTGCGTCAGGTGATAGGTCGTGGTGAAGCGATCCCGCTGCAGCACGGACAGATACAGCGCCGGCAATGCCGGGGATGATCGGGCCACGGCGCCCCAGGGATAAGGCTCGATGGTGCCCAGCAGACGGGCCAGCACGGCATGGTTTTGTTCGTACAGCGCCAGAAGACCCGCCAGATTGGGTTGGGCGTAGCGATCAGCAACGGAGGTAACGGGCAGCAGATTCACAACAGGTCATCCTGGCACAGACGGATCTCGATGCTTGGCGTGGGCGAAGCTTGTGATAATGTTTTCAGCCTTGATGGGCTTTGACTAAGGGAAACACTTATGGCGCATGAAGGCTATCATGAATCGGTCTCTGATCTGCGGCTGGAAACCCAGGATCTGCATCGGGCAATCGTTTCCCTGATGGAAGAACTGGAAGCGGTCGATTGGTACCAGCAGCGGGTTGATGCCTGTCAGGACCCCGAGCTCCAGGCCATCCTGGCGCACAATCGGGATGAAGAGAAGGAGCA
>WOZT01000056.1:8979-15977 GCA_011620145.1 Gammaproteobacteria bacterium
AGGACCCCGAGCTCCAGGCCATCCTGGCGCACAATCGGGATGAAGAGAAGGAGCACGCCGCCATGCTGATCGAGTGGCTGCGCCGCCGGGATGCCCGCTTCGACAAGGAACTGCGCGACTACCTGTTTACCGACAAACCGCTCGCGACGCTGGAACAAGCGCACGCCGGCAAAGGCGAGGATGACGCGGCGGTCTAGCGACATCCCGGACGAATTCAAAAAACAATCCACTATTGCACGAGGGATCTTGGAAATGGCCAATCAATTTGATTTGCGGCGCACGGTGTTGCTGATAACGGGCGTGGTGTTCAGCGGCTTCGGTCTGTTGTGCCTGCTGTACCCGGACTTGTTGACCCGCCTGACAGGGATCGCTTCCCCCACGCTCACCGGTCAGATTGAACTGCAGGCGGTCTACGGCGGCCTGCAGATCGGTTTTGGCGTGCTGCTGCTGGCCTGCGCCATCCTGCCGCACTGGTCTGGCGCTGGGATCTGGGTCGTGGTGGCCTTGGTGGGCGGACTGGCGCTGGGACGCGGCGCGGGGGTCGCCGCGTATGGCTGGGAGAGCATCTACACCAGCTTTTCGCTGATCTATGAATCCCTGACCAGCCTGACGGCCTTGGTCGCGGCGTTCTATAACCCGCCCCTGAAGCGGAAACCGCAGCCACTGCCTGTGGTGATGCCTCAGCCGGTTCCCGTGCCACCGGCCGCAGCCAATCCGACGCCTTATTCCCCCATGCCGTGAAGCGAGCCGCGCCGATCTGGCTCGCCCACGGGAAAGCGCCTAGAAAAAGCGCCGGGGCACGCCGGTCTGATCCACGATGGTGCTGGCGATCTCCTCGATCGACTTGAAGGTGGAGTTGATCCAGGGGATCGACTCCACCTCGAACAGGCGCTGGGCTTCATGGATTTCCCAGGCGCATTGTTTCGGCGAGGAATAGGGGCTGTTGGGGCGGCGTTCGGATCGAATCTGCACCAGCCGTTCCGGATCGATGCTCAGGCCGTAGAGTTTCTTGCGATGAGGTGCCAGCCGATCTGGCAGCACCATCGCATGCAGGTCATCTTCGATCAACGGATAATTCGCGGCGCGCAGGCCGAACTGCAGTGCCAGATAAAGACAGGTCGGGGTCTTGCCACAGCGGGAAACGCCGACCAGGATGATCTCGGCTTGGCGGTAATTGTGGGGCGCGTTGCCGTCATCGTTTTCGAGGGCGAAATGCATGGCCTCGATGCGGGCCTGATAGGCGCGCTGGTTGGCGATGCCATGAGCGCGCCCCGCGCTGTGGGTGGACTCCAGGCCCAGCTCCATTTCGAGCGGATCGATAAAGGTCCCGAACAAATCCAGCAGGTAGCCCTGGCTCTGTTGCAGCATGGTGATGACCCGATCATCGACCAGGGTGCAGAACAGCAAGGGGCGCACGCCATCATCGCGCGCCGCCCGGTCGATCATCTCCACCGTGCGCCGCGCCTTTTCCTCGCTCTGGATAAAAGGCACACTGATCTGGCGGAACTCCACCCCATCGAACTGGGTGAGCAAGCTTCCGCCCAGCGTTTCGGCGGTAATCCCGGTGCGGTCGGAGAGATAGAAAACGGTACGTTTACTGGCCATCTATGGTAACCTGCGCCCGCTAAAAAACCGCGCCACAATAGTGTCTTCCGCCCTCGACAAGGCGGCCACTGAATGGAACCTTCCCGGCAGGTTAGGCGACTTCGGCAATCGCTTCAACCATGACCGGAACGGGCACGCCGGCACCCCATGCACGGCATCCTCTCAACCTCTGGGGGTTTGGTCTTGGAAAGCTATGTCATCTGGTTTGATGGCCTTGGGATGGGCGATGTAGACCGCGTGGGCGGCAAGAATGCCTCCCTCGGTGAAATGATCAGCAACTTGCGCTCCGCAGGCGTGCATGTGCCGGATGGCTTCGCCACCACGGCGCAGGCCTATCGGGATTTCCTGCGCGAAACCGGATTGCAGGAGCGCATTGATTCCACCTTGGCCGCGCTCGATGTGGATGACGTGAATACCCTGGCCAAGACCGGCGCTGAAATTCGCCGCTGGATCCTGGAGGCGCCCCTGCCTGCGCGCCTCAATGACGAGATCGCGACCGCTTATCGCCAGATGATGGCGCAGGCCGGCGGCGAGATTTCCGTCGCCGTACGCTCTTCGGCCACCGCCGAGGACTTGCCGGATGCCTCCTTCGCCGGACAGCAGGAAACCTTCCTGAATGTGGAAGGCCTGGAAGCGGTCCTGCACGCGATCCGGGAAGTGTTCGCGTCTCTCTACAACGACCGCGCCATTTCCTACCGCGTCCACAAGGGCTTTGACCACAGCCTGGTCGCGCTGTCCGCCGGCATCCAGCGCATGGTGCGCAGCGACATCGGCGCATCCGGCGTCATGTTCACCCTGGACACCGAGTCCGGCTTCAATGGCGTGGTGTTCATCACCGCCTCCTACGGCCTGGGCGAGATGGTGGTCCAGGGGGCGGTCAATCCCGACGAATTCTATGTCCACAAGGTCACCCTGGAGGCCGGACGTCCCGCCGTGCTGCGGCGCGTGCTGGGCACCAAGCTGATCCAGATGATCTATGCCGACCCCGCCCAGGGTGGCAAGCGCGTCGAGACCGTGCCGGTCCCGGAAGCCGATCGCCAGCGCTTTTGCTTGACCGACCTGGAAATCGAGGAATTGGGGCGTCAGGCCCTGATCATCGAAAAGCACTACGGTCGGCCCATGGACATCGAATGGGGCAAGGACGGCCGCGACGGCAAGATCTACATCCTTCAGGCCCGTCCGGAAACCGTCAAGAGCAATGTCACGCATCGGACCCTGGAACGCTACCTGCTCAAGGAAAAGCCCGGCACCCCGTTGGCGCAGGGACGCGCCATCGGCCAGAAGATCGGCGCCGGCCCGGTGCGCATCATCAATGACATTTCCCAGATGGACCGCGTCCAGCCCGGCGATGTATTGGTGACCGACATGACCGACCCGGACTGGGAACCGATCATGAAACGGGCCGCCGCCATCGTCACCAATCGCGGCGGACGCACCTGCCATGCCGCCATCATCGCCCGGGAACTGGGCATCCCCGCCGTGGTGGGATGCGGCAATGCCACGGCGACGATCAAGGACGGCGAGCCGGTCACGGTCTCCTGCGCGGAAGGCGATACCGGCATGGTCTATCCCGGTCAGCTGGCGTTCGAATTGCGCACCGCCGAACTCGACGCCATGCCCGAGATTCCGGTCAAGATCATGATGAACGTCGGCAACCCCGACCGCGCCTTTGATTTTGCCATGCTGCCGCATAACGGCATCGGACTGGCGCGGCTTGAATTCATCATCAATCGCATGATCGGCGTGCATCCCAAGGCCCTGCTCCATTTCGACGAACAGGCACCCGAACTGCAGGCCCAGATCCGCAAGCAGATGGCCGGCTATTCCGACCCGGTGGAGTTCTATGTCGCCCGTCTCACGGAAGGCATCGCCACATTGGCCGCGGCATTCTGGCCGCATCCGGTGATCGTACGAACCTCGGACTTCAAGTCCAATGAGTACGCCAACCTGATTGGCGGCGCGCAGTACGAGCCCCATGAGGAAAATCCCATGCTGGGTTTCCGTGGCGCCTCGCGTTACGTGTCGGAAGACTTCAAGCCCTGTTTTGAACTGGAATGCCAGGCGCTGAAGCGGGTTCGCAATGACATGGGGCTCACCAACGTGCAGGTGATGATTCCCTTCGTGCGCACCCCCGAGGGCGCCCGCAAGGTCACCGTTCTGTTGGCCGAGAATGGGCTCAAGCGTGGGGAGAACGACCTCAAGCTCATCATGATGTGCGAACTGCCCTCCAACGCCCTGTTGGCCGATGAGTTCCTGCAGTATTTCGACGGCTTCTCCATTGGCTCCAACGACCTGACCCAGTTGACGCTGGGGCTGGATCGGGACTCCGCCGTGGTGGCGGGCATGTTCGATGAGCGCAATCCGGCCGTCAAAAAACTGCTGGCCATGGCCATCGCCGCCTGCCGGGCCCAGAACAAGTATGTCGGCATCTGCGGCCAGGGGCCATCCGATCATCCCGATCTCGCCAAATGGCTGGTGGAACAGGGCATCCAGAGCATGTCCCTCAATCCCGACACGGTCATCCCCACCTGGCTTTACCTCGCCGAGAAGAAAGTCGCGCCGTGAAAATATCGGCTCGCTGCCACATTGGGTAGGGCATATGCCCTACCCGATTCCTGACCCGCCATGATCAACCGCATTCATCCCGCCGCCCTGCTGATCCTGGGGTCGAGCTTCCTTTTTGCCAGCATGGGCGCGCTGATCAAGATGGTTTCGCCGGATCTCGGCAACCCCATGGTGGTGTTTTTCCGCAACGCCTTCGGTCTGCTCGCGCTTACACCCTGGGTATGGCGGCTACGCACCGAGGGTTTGCGCAGTGATCACCTGGGCCTGCACCTGATTCGCGACGGCACCGGCCTGGCCGCCATGGTCTGCTTTTTCTACGCCATTCCCCGCCTTGATCTGGCCAATGCCATGCTCCTCAACTACAGCGCCCCGTTGTTCATCCCTTTCATCGCCTGGATCTGGCTGAAGGAGCGTATCGCGCCGACTGTGGCCCTGGCGGTGCCCGTAGGCTTCATGGGCCTCTTGATGATCCTGAAACCCACGGTGGCCATGACCCCGCCCGCCCTGATTGGCCTGTTGTCGGGATTCCTTGCCGCCATCGCCATGGTGGGCATTCGCCGCATGGCGGGGGTCGAGCCGCCCTTGCGCACGGTGTTTTACTTTTCCCTCTTCAGCACGCTGGTCTCCGGCCTGGCCCTGCCGTGGGGCTGGCAAACGCCAAGGGGTTGGCACTGGCTCGCCTTGCTCGGGATCGGCGGGCTGGCCGCAGCGGCGCAAATGCTGCTCACCATGGCCTATAACCGGGCACCAGCCGCCCAAACCGGGGTGTATACCTATCTCGCAGTGGCCTTCGGTGGGATTTATGGCTGGGCGCTGTGGGGCGAACGCCCCGATGCCTGGAGCCTGTTGGGGATGGGGTTGGTCATCGCAGCTGCCGCATGGACCAGCCGCCTGCCCTACCCCATCAGCGCCCCGCCCCAGCGGGAGCTTGCGCGGCATTGACGAAGAGGTGCTGACGGTAGAAGGCGAGTTCCGCGACCGACTCGCGAATATCGTCCAGTGCGAGATGGGCGCCAGATTTCTTGATGCCGCGGCTGATGTCGGGAAGCCAGCGGCGGGCCAATTCCTTGATCGTGCTGACATCGATATGCCGGTAGTGGAAATAGGCCTCCAGGGTGGGCATGAGCCGGTGCAGGAAACGCCGGTCCTGGCAAATGCTGTTGCCGCACATGGGGGAAGCCCCTGCGGGCACCCAACGGCGCAGGAATTCCAGCGTGCGGCGTTCCGCTTCGAGCGGATCGATGCGGCTGGCCCGCACCCGCTCCAGCAGTCCCGAGCCCAGATGCTGGCGTTTGTTCCAGTCATCCATGCGATCGAGCACGGTTTCGGGCTGATGGATGGCGACGACCGGCCCCTCGGCCAGCACCCGCAGGTCCTTGTCGGTGATGAGGGTGGCAATTTCGATGATTTGGTCCCGAGCGGTATCCAGACCCGTCATCTCAAGATCGATCCAGATCAGATGGTCAGCGCTGACCGTCATGAGATTTCCTTGTAATTATGAATGCTCGTCGCATTCTATCAGGCAGGGCAAGGGTGTATGCCGTCGTAACGATCAAATGGGTTAGGATGGCCCCCTCAATGCTGCGCGAGGAACCCTGTTCATGAATGACGCGACGCCGGTCCTGGCACAGAAACGCTGTCGCCCCTGCGAAGGCAACCTGCCACCGCTTGCGCCCGAGCGGGTGCTGACCCTGTTGCCCAGGCTCCATCCCGACTGGCATTTGCGTGAAGACGGCCGTGGGATCGAGCGCATGTTGCGCTTTCGCAACTACTATCAGACCGGTGCCTTCGTCAATGCGGTGATGTGGATTGCCCATCAGGAAGACCATCATCCCGACATCCTGTTCGGCTACAACGAGGCCCGCGTCAGCTATACCACCCACGCGATCGACGGCCTGTCGGAAAATGATTTCATCTGTGCCGCCAAGGTGGATGCCCTGTTCCCTGCCGATGAGTGAGGTCGTTAAGACCGACTGGGCTCGGGTCCTGGTCGACCATGGTCGTAACCTGCTGCTTGAAACCCCGCAAGGCCAGCGCCTCCGGGCCCAGGGCCGCCGCATTACCCCGCCGCCGGTCACCGGGGATCGCGTCCACTTCGAGGATCTGGGTGGTGGTCAGGCGCGGATTCTGGCGGTTCTCCCGCGCGGTCCGACTTTTCGCCGTTTGGAGGGCCGTCTCAATAGCCGTGTGGCGGCGGCCAATGTGGATCAATTATTGATTGTCTTCGCGCCGCAGCCCGAACCTGAACCCGAACTGCTGGACCGCTATCTGGTCGCAGCCCACGTGCTGGGCTTGCGTCCTTTGCTGTTGATGAACAAGGCCGACCTGCCCGCCGCCCAATGCGCACAAGCAGAAAACGTGCTGGCCGAGTACGCGGCGCTGGGTTACCCCTGCTTGCGTATCAGTGGTCGCACGAATCTGGGCTTGGACGCGCTGCGCGACCACATGGCGGGAATGGCCAGCTTGCTGGTAGGGCAGTCAGGGGTAGGCAAATCGGCGCTCACCAACGCGCTGGTTCCCGGTGCACTGAGCCGAGTCGGTGAACTCTCCGAGGCCCTGGGCACCGGGCGTCATACCACCACCACCACCCGTTGGCATCCGCTCCCCGGGGGGGGCGCACTGCTCGACGCGCCGGGCGTGCGGGATTTCAAACTCTGGCCCCTGTCGCCCCATGAACTGCTGCAGGGATTCCCGGAATTTTCCGGACTTGCGCCCTGCCGCTTCGCCAACTGCCTGCATCAATGCGAACCGGACTGCGCGGTGCGAGCCGCGCGCGAGGACGGACGCATCCCGGCGCGGCGCCATGACCATTACCTGCGCCTTTTGAC
>WOZT01000022.1 GCA_011620145.1 Gammaproteobacteria bacterium
CCTGCCAGAAGCGAATGGCGACGGACAACACCACCATTGAAGAAATCACGATGGTGGCCTTGAAATCTTCGGTCACATAAGAAACCACCGCCAGCAGCGTCAGCAACAGGTCGAATGGTGTCTTGTAGCAATACCAAAGATGCAGCCACCAGGGCAGTGGTTTCTCGTGCTCAATTTCGTTGAGACCCACGCGCGCACGAATGGTGTCCGCTCGCGTTTCGGTCAACCCGTCAGCATGAGATTCAAATTTCTTGAGAACGGTATCGGCATCATCCGTGGCATTGGCAATCAGTTCCTGCGCCATGGTTGGCGGCAATTCACGACTGGCGCCCTTCCCGACCAAGCCGTCCTGCAAGGCGCGCCGCTGGAAGTGGCGTGCGATATGACGAGTGCGCAGGAAGCCCGCGAAGATTTCTTTCAGGAAGTTCAGATTCATATGGGGTTCCCTTGTTTTTCTTCGGCGCCGAAAACTTTTGATTTGACTCCCGGAGAGTCAAAAAATTCTTGCCATCAAAGTTCAGAAAAAGTGCATCCAGGAGCTGAAGTGTAATGGAAACTTCTCTGTGTGGAATATGACCAAGGCGACACAAATAGTCGCCAAAAGGGTGCGGCGTTCCGAGGCAGGTGGGTTATCCAGGTTTGATGTGAACAGGATGCGTCGTCGGTGAGTGCCTGCTCAGCTAAAATCCAGGGCGTTAAGCGCGAGGGACGAGTTTCACCCCGTCAGGTGACAGTTTGATGTCAAATTAATGTTTTTCATGCAAAGCCATATTCTGGTGATTCGCGTGATTCAACCTGCTCAAATCGAAATAAAAGAAGTTTCAATCCTTTCTTTTTTTACTGGCGAGTTCAAACTCAGAGTGCAACGCTGAATAAGGTGTTAGGTGGGCGCGATGTTCGGGCATCCGAGCCGCTCCACCGCCACGTCAAGCTTGCCTGGAATGACCTATACACACATCTCACCCAGGACGAACGCTACCAGATTGCCATCCTTGCCAAGGCTGAGCATGACCAAAGCGCGTTTGCCCAAGTGATGAATCGGCACAAATCGACCATCAGCCGCGCGCTCCGCCGCAACCGTGGTCGCCTTGCCGAGCAAGGTCTGCCGCCGTTCAAGACCGCGCAGGCGGTCTCGGATGCGATGATCTCCATGCTGACGCCTTTCGCCGCCCGTGTTCACACGCTGACAACCGACAATGACAAGGAGTGCGCCCAGCCCGCGGGAAGCGATTTACCTCAACTACTTGAGTTTATTATCCCGGCGGCCAGGTCATCTGACGGCCGCCCAGCACATGCAGGTGGATGTGATACACCGTCTGCCCGCCAGCCAGATTGCAGTTCATGATGGTGCGATAACCGCGCTCGGCGATGCCTTCCTGCCGCGCCACGGCCTGAGCAGCGAGCATCATGTCGCCAATCAGCGGGGCGTCCTCGGGCGTGAGGTCGTTGAGGGTGGCGATGTGGCGCCGGGGAATCACCAGGGCATGGGTCGGCGCCTGGGCGTGTAGGTCGCGAAAGGCGATCACGGACGGCGTTTCATGAATCACCTGGGCCGGCAATTCGCCTTTGACGATGCGACAGAAAATGCATTCGGCCATGGGGCTCGCTCCTTTGCAGCCGTCGAAGCTTTAAAGCGTTTCGGTCGTTGAGTCGGACACATCGCCACTGTGCGCCACCCGATGGCGGCCGCTGAAGGCGTGGGACAAGGTGCCGCTGTCGACATAGGTCAATTCGCCGCCCATCGGCACCCCATGAGCGATGCGGCTCGCCCGCACCCCCGCCCGCTCCGCCAGGGTTGCAAGGAAATGGGCAGTTGCCTCCCCTTCCACCGTCGGATTGGTGGCGAGGATCACCTCGCGCACGCCCTGCGCCAACCGTTCGGGAAAACGGTCCAGTCCCAGTTCCTCGGGACCGATGCCGTCGAGGGGAGACAGATGACCCATGAGGATGAAATATTTGCCGCGGTAGAACCCCGCGTTCTCGATGGCCACCACATCGGCCGGGGTTTCAACGACGCACAACAGGCCCTCATCCCGATGACTCGACTGACAAATCAGACAAAGCTCGCCTTCGCAGTACATGCGGCAATCCCGGCAATGGCGCAGGATTTCCAGCGCATCGCGCAGGGCGCCGGCCAACACCAGCGCGCCATCACGGTCTTTTTCCAGCAGGTGGAAGGCCATGCGCTGGGCGGACTTGGGCCCCACGCCGGGCAACAGGCGCAAGGCTTCGATCAACCGGGCCAGCGGTGGCGCGAACAGCGACATGCTCAGAAGCCCGGAAAACCGCCGGGCATCTTGATCCCGCCGGTCAGACCGCTGACCTTCTGACCCAGCGTTTTCTCCAGCTTGCGCAGGGCGTCGTTCATGGCCCCGGCGGTCAGATCCTCCAGCAACGCCCGGTCGCTGAGCAATTGCGGATCGATCTGAACCTTGCGCACCTCCCGACGGCCGTTGAGCGTCACCTGCACCATGCCGGCCCCCGCCTCGCCGGTGACTTCCACTTTTGCCAGATCCTGCGCCGCGCGCTGCACATCCTCGCCCATGCGCCGCGCCTGGTCGAACAGCTTGTCCAAAGGTCCCGCCATGATCATTCACTCTCCATCGTTGAGGGTCGCCGCGCCCAAGGGCCGCACACTCTGCAGCCGCGCATCGAGTCGCGCCTGCATCAGCTGCACCATCCCATCCTCGCGGATCGCCGCCTCCGCCTGGTCCTGGATGCGCGCGCGATCCTCATCCTGGCGTTGGGCCGGCGTCGGCTGCGCGGTCTGCTCGATTTCCTCGATCCGCAGCACCAGTTCCGGCTGCCGCAGATGCTCGCGCAGGGCACGCAGCAAGCTTTGCTCCGCCGCCGGCCGCCGCAGGGCGTGCTGCTGCCGGGGCAGTTCCAGCACCATGCGGCCATCGTCGCGGGATTTCAAGGCACAATGCCGGGCGAGCTCAAATGGCCCGCCGCGCAGCCCGAGACGGGAGACCAGATCGTCCCAGTCATCCCGCGCCTCTGACCATCCGGCAGGGCGTTCGGGCACGGCCGCAAGGGGCGCCGCAGCCAAAGGCTTGGATGCGGAGAACTCGTCCGCTGTGGGCGTGGCCGTCACGGGCTGGATGATTGCCTCCTCCTCATGCGCTGGCCGGGTCGCTGGCAGTTCCGCCTGTGGAGCTGCCGTGGGCAAGGTGGCTGCACGAGCGGCCCGTGGCTTGCCGGTTTCGGGTGCAGGCCCGGCGGGCATCGCCAGAGATTCCGTACGCTCTGGTGATTGCGGACGAAACGCGTGCAACCGCAGC
>WOZT01000210.1 GCA_011620145.1 Gammaproteobacteria bacterium
GCCTGGGCCATGCTTTTGGCTTGGCCCTTGATGTTGATGGGGGGCGAGGCGATCTTTGCGTATGCATTGGCGCTGGGCGTCATTGCCTTGGCCGGTGATCTGTTGCTGGGCGAGGATTTCACCGACTATGCGGGGAGCTATCGCTATCCCGGCCTGTTTTTCTGGCTGGAAACCGCGAGCCAGGCCATCATGATCGGGACCACGCTGCTCTTCCTGTGGTCGCTGGCTTACCCACAGGTCGATTTTCTGGGCATCGGCGCTGCGCTTTCACATCTGACGGGCGTGGATCTGGCCGCCCGCCACGCCGGAAACGACTGGCGCTATTACCTGGCCAGTTTTGCGATCACGGCGGCTGGCGGCGCCCTGGTCAATGTCGCCATCGCCCATAACATGATCCATCGCACCTATGACATGAAATCCGTCTGGGTGGGGCGCATTGGTGAGGCTTTCGGTCTGTTCACCTACTTCTCCATCCGCCACCCTTATGGCCATCACAACCTGGTGGGCACCCCTGCCGATCCCGCCTGGGCCCGGCGCGGGGATTCGTTTTATCGCTTCGTGGTGCGCTCCATCATCGGTCAGTACCGCATGACCTGGGCGCTGGAGCGGGAACGCCTGCAGAAAATCGGGCGGCCCGTCTGGAGCATCCACAACGCCGCCCTGCAGGGCTGGGCGCTGGAGGCCGTCATCGCGGTTCTGTTCTGGGCCGTCGCGGGCTGGGTCGGCGTTCTGGGGCTCTTGGGCATCGGTTTGGTGACCCATGTCCTGCTGGAGTTTGCCAACTACCTGGAGCACTACGGCCTGGTGCGCGTGCCCAGCGAGCCGTTCCAGTACCGCCATGCCTGGAATGACAACCACCGCATGTCGCTGTGGATCGTGGCGGCAGTTCCGCGTCATTCCCACCACCATGCCGACGCGCAGGTGGAGCACTACGAACTCAAGCCGTTGCCGGAAGCGCCCACGACCTTGGGAGGCTATGTGGTAACCGCGTTGATCTCCCTGGTGCCACCCCTCTGGCATGCCCTGATGAGCCCACGATTGCTGGAATGGGATGCGCGCTATGCCACGCCGGCGGAACAGCGGCTGGCAGCGGAGGAAAACTTGCGCAGCGGCATCCCGCTGCTGGTCGATGCCGGCGAGCGATACCTTGCGCATGAGCGCTCGCATGAGGTGTCGGCCGCCTATGCCTGAACGACCGTCGAGGCCCTGAAGTCTCAAAAAAACCACGCGGCGCTGAAACAGGGCTTGACCATTTGTTCAGTCAGGCATAAATATTAAACGTTCGGCACCGCATCATGCATGGCCGCTATAATCCATTGAGGAGGGACACCCCCATGAGTACACCCCAGCCCATTTCCATATCGGGCCTGGCGCGCCAGCAGGAAGCGTCGACCCAGAATCCCCTGCTGCCGCTGCTGCAGGCCCAGCAAAAGGCCTTCCTCGACCGGGGCATCACCGATGCCAAGCAGCGCGTCGAAGCGCTCTCGATCCTGGGCAAGGCAATTGGTGAGTACAGTGACGAACTGGTCAAGGCCGTGATGGCCGACTTCGGTCACCGTTCCCCCCACGAAACCGTGTTGACGGAAGTCCTCGCCAACCTGGGCGAGATCCGTCTGACCAAGGGCCACATCAAGAAGTGGATGAAGCCCAAGAAGGTCGCCTCCAGCATCCAGTCGCTGCCGGCGACGGGCTACGCGGTCTACCAGCCCAAGGGCGTGGTGGGCATCATGGGCGCCTGGAACTACCCGGCCTTCCTGATCTTTTCGCCGCTGATCGGCGTGCTGGCGGCCGGCAACCACGCCATGATCAAGCCACCGGATGTCACCCCGCGCACATCCGATGTGATCGCCGAGCTGATCGCCAAGCACTTCGATCCCAGCTTCATCACGGTCGTCACCGGTGATGTGCAGGAGGCCATCCAGTTTTCCGAGCTGCCCTTCAATCACCTGATCTACACCGGCAACACCGAGGTCGGCCGCAAGATCATGATGGCGGCGGCCAAGAACCTGACCCCCGTCACCTTGGAGATGGGCGGCAAGTCGCCGACCATCATCGGGGAGGACTACTCCATCGAAAAAGCGGTGCAGCGCATTCTGCTGGGCAAGACGGTGAATTCCGGCCAGACCTGTATCGCGCCAGATTATGTGATGGTCCCCAAGGGCAAGGAACAGGAATTCGTCGACGCCTATTCCCGCGCCATCACCAAGCGCTATCCCACGGTGGCCGACAATCAGGACATCACCTGGATCGTCAATGACCGGCATTTCAAGCGCATCCAGGCCCTGATCGACGATGCCCGCGCCAAGGGCGCCAACGTGGTGCAGATCAATCCGCGCAACGAACAGATCCCCGCCGGCAAGCGCGTGATTCCGCACACCGTCATCACCAATGTCAACGATGACATGGCGGTGATGCAGGAAGAAATCTTCGGGCCGGTGCTGCCCGTGCGCAGCTATGGCAGCCTGCCGGAGGCCATGCGCTACGTTCAGGAGCATCCGCGTCCGCTGGCGCTGTATTACTTCGATGCCAATCGCAAGCGCGCCGACCATGTCATCAACCAGACCATCTCCGGCGGTGCCTGCGTCAACGACACCATGCTCCATATCGCCCATCCCAACCTGCCCTTTGGCGGCAGCGGCCCGAGTGGTTTGGGCGCCTACCATGGCTTCGATGGTTTCGTGGAGTTCTCGCACAAGAAGGGCGTGCTCTACCAGCGCAACTGGTTCTCGCCCGCCATGTTCGTGAAGGGCCCCTATCCCAAGGGCGCACTTGGAGTGCTCAAGCGCGTTTCCAAGTGGCTGGCCTGACCAGTCCTTCTTCTCATGACTCGATCGGGGCCGCAATCTGCGGCCCCGATCGTTAGTGATCACTGGACACCGAGCACAATCCCGCGCACGATTCGCTTTTTTTACCGACATCAAAATGATCGAACAGGGAGGTTTTTTTTCGTGAAACACCCATTTCTGGCCGGCCTGATAGCGCTTGCCCTCGGGCACGGCCTCGCCCATGCCAATCTCACCCGCGAAGACACTGCGCCTGCCGAAGCCATCCGCGATTCCCTCGGTCGCATGACCAGCGAACGCCTGCTCAAGGCCGAAGACGAACCCGGCAACTGGATGCTGCATGGCCGCACCTATGGCGAGGATCGCTACAGCCCGCTGAAGCAGATCAACGACAAGACCGTGGCCAACCTGGGGCTGGCCTGGGCCTGGGAAACCGGCACCAATCGCGGCCTGGAAGCGACCCCGATTGTGGTGGACGGGGTCATGTATGTGAC
>WOZT01000083.1 GCA_011620145.1 Gammaproteobacteria bacterium
AACGATGGACACCGCCCCCCTCCTCCACCGGCGCCATTTCCTCACCCGGCGCCACTTCGGGCAACAGAGTGCCCTGGCTGGGGGCCGGCTCCCGGGCACGGCGTTGCTGCTCGCGGATGGCATTGTATTTACCGTGCGTGGCCGCAACATTGTCCTGCGCAACCAGCAACACGGTGGGACGCAGAAACACCATCAGATTGCGCTTCACCACCCGGCTGTTATCGAAGCGAAACAAGGCGCCCAACACCGGAATCGACGCCAGGCCGGGCACGCGGCTGCGGCCATCCTGGGTCTGATTGTCAATCAATCCACCAAGCACAATGGTGGCGCCGTTGTCAACCAGGACATTGGTCTTGATGGAGCGCTTGTTCGTCACCACGTCCACCGCGCCAATGCTCGCCTTGCTGGCTTGCTCGACGCTGGCCACTTCCTGTTCCACCGCCAGAAGGACCGTCCCGTCCTCGTTGATCTGCGGTTTGACCTTGAGTGTCAGGCCGACATCCTGCCGATCGATGGTCTGAAACGGATTGATTGCGGAATTTGCTGCGCCAGTCGCCGAGTACTGACCCGTGACGAAAGGCACAGTCTGAGCGACGACGATCTTGGCCTCCTCGTTGTCGAGGGTGAGCAGGGTGGGCGTGGAGAGGATGTTGGTGTTGGCATCGCTCAGGAGCGCGCGCAGCAACACCGCCCAACTGGTGCCGCGACTGTTGACCTTGCCCACCGCCAGGCTGCCGCCATCCCCCAGGGTCACCCCTGCCACGCCGCCGCCGTTTGGCGCCCCAGTGGTGCCGGTGCCCGTCCCCGTACCAGAACTGCTGTGCTGACCCAGCAGCGCGGTAGCCAGGGTGCCCAGACTCAGGCCGCTGTTGGCAAAATTGACCACGCCCACTGGACCCGAGCCATCCGCAACACCGCTCAGGGCCCATTGAACCCCCAGTTCCTTGCTGCGATCGGCAGAGACCTCGACGATCAACGCCTCCACCATGACCTGTGGGCGACGGATATCGATCTGCTCGATGACTGAGCGAGCCGAGGCAATCTGGTCGGGGGCGGCGGTAATCACCACCGCATTGGTGGCGGCATAGGCCTGCACACGGGCCTTGTCCGTGCCGGAGGCAGCGGAGGCCGGGGCACCGCTGGCCGATGGATTTGCCACCGCCCCCCCCAGGATTCCCGCCAGGATGGGGGCCACTTGCTCGGCGCGGGCATAGCGCAGAGTCGCCACATAGGTGTTAGCGCCCGCGCCACGCGGCCCATCCAGGCGCTCGACCAGTTGCCGGAGCCGGGTGCGCGTGGCGGCGTCGCCGCTCAGGATGACGCTATTGGTACGTTCATCCGCCACCACGGCCTGTCCGGCCGCCCCCTCGCCGGCCAGGGTCTTGAGGGCACGGGCCACCTCTGCCGCCGATGCCTGGGCGAGCGGCACGACCTCCTGTTGATTGTGGGTCGGGCGGTCGATGGTGCGCACGATCTCGACCAGCCGACCCACATTGGCGGCCAGATCGGAAATGATCAGGGTATTGGTGTCGGCGTAGGCCGCCACCAAGCCATTCTGGGGGACCAGCGGACGCAAGACCGGAACCAGTTGGGCGGCAGGCACATATTTGAGCCCAATCACCTGCGTCACCAGGCCGCTGCCCGCGGGTTCCGCAGTGCCCACCCGCACCGGCGTGCCACTCTGCCGGGCGTTGACATCGGGCACGATCTTGGTGACTGCGCCTTCTTCCACCGCGGCATAACCGTTCACTTCCAGCACCGACAGGAAGATCTGGTACACCTCGCTGGGTTGCAATGGCCCTGGAGACACGACCGTGACGCGGCCCTTGACGCGGGGATCGACCACGAAGTTGCGCCCGGTGATACGGCCCACCGTCTCGATCACCGCGCTCAACTCGGCTTCCTGGAAGTTCAGGGTGATGGGTTCCTGCGCCTGAATCTGCCCTGCCCCCAAGCTCAACACCAGCCAGGCGGCCACCATGCCCAACCGCCAGTATCCTGTCTTATTCATGCTGCTTCCTTTCATGCAGTTCCTGCAGGCGTTCGCGCAACCAGGCCGCAGTCTCCGGATCATCTTCCGAGAGCGTATGCACCCATTGTTGAACTTGATCGTCATCCGGAGCCGTGGGTTCATCGGTCGCCGATGCGCCCGCATCGCCCCCCGGAGCGGGCGCCCGATGCAGCGCCAAGGTTTCGAAGCGATCACCATGCTGCAACAAAACCCGATCCGGCAGGATGCGATGCACCCGAGCCTCATCGCCCAAGGCATCTCCCTCCCCCACAACGCGGGAATGCCCAGCGTAGTCGATAATCGCCAGCGGTACGGCAAGACCGGTGCTCACGCCCTGTAGCCGGGCATCCAAGGCTGTAGGGGTCACGGACGACGGTGCGCCCGACGCGGCGGCTGCGCCATCCAGCAAGGGCGCAGCAAGGGCCTGAGTGAGCGGGTCAACAGGTGCCGCCGTCTGAGCAGCGCGGGCCGGTATCGCAAGCGTCATGGGAGATGACGCCCGCAGCAACCATCCCAGATGCCCACACAGCGCAACGACAAGCCCGACGGCCACTGTCACGGGCAAGCGGCGCGTCAATCCATCCCCTAACAGGCTGGACACTGGGCAATTCCCCCATCAGCAGAATCGACTTGGCGTGTGCAGCCCAGTCTGAACCGGAAGGGGAGCGCCGTGGCGGCCGCAACCAACGGGCCGGCGTCGAGGCTATCTCGATGTTTCATCGCCACCCTGTTTTGATGACCACCTCAATGGTTTTGACTCCCACCCTGGGCTGCATTAATCTTCCCCCCCTTCCAATGGGTTAGCGCCAACCGGCATGGGGCTTCGGCACACCCGCCAGAGTGGCACCGCCTCTATCACGCACACAACCGTCGCACGCAGGGAGTCCCGGCTTTATGAGCACCGACAGAATTCAACTGGGCCAGGTCATCAAGCAGGTTCCTCGGCTGATTGCCCGCACGCCGAATTTGCTGAAGGCGGGGTTACTGCTCAACCCGATGCGTCATCATCTTTCCCTGGGTGCGGTCATCGAGGACACAGCCCGTCGCCATCCCGACAATCCCGCTATCTTCTATCAGGATCGGCACTACACATACAAGGAATTCAACGCGCAGGCCAGCCGCGTGGCCCAGTTCCTGATCCAGAAAGGGGTTAAGAAGGGAGACGTGGTCGCCCTGTTCATGGAAAACCGCCCGGAATTCCTGTTTTGCGCGGTGGGCATTGCCAAGGTCGGCGCGGTAGCCGCCC
>WOZT01000130.1 GCA_011620145.1 Gammaproteobacteria bacterium
AAGCGCTACCTGAAGGAACACGAGCGCAAGCGCTCCTCGCGCAGCGACAGTTAATTCTTTCTTAACACCGTATCCCCCCTTCGGAGAGATCCGGATGGGGGATCGCCTTGATTCTGCATCCGGCGCGCTTTACATCCTGCTTCCTTTCTGAAATCTTTCGGTAACACTGTTTTCGGCTGCCCGGCCTTATTACGTGCGGGCGGGCGCGCTCTTGCTCTCGGGAAGGAAATCGCCGTGGGATTCGATCGCATTCTGCAACCGGGGCGCAATTGCTGGCGGCTGGAGAAAGCCGATCAGGTCGCGTTCCTGATCGACGGACAAGCGTATTTTTCCGCGCTGAACGATGGCCTGGTGCAAGCCCGGCGCACAATGTTCATGCTGACCTGGGATATCTACAGCAGCCTTTGTCTGTCCCCCGAAGATGCCGAGCGGCCGGAAGCGGCATGCCCGCCACTGCGGGATCTGCTCAATGAGCAGGCGGCTCGGCATCCGGATCTGCAGATCTTCTTGATGAATTGGGATTTTTCGCTGCTGCTGGGTCGCGGACGGGAATGGCTGATTCGCTACAAGCTGGGCTGGAGCACCCATGAACGGGTGCACTTTCGCCTCGATGACCAATTTCCGCTGGGCGCTTCGCATCATGAAAAGATCGCGGTGATCGATGATGGTCTCGCGTTCGTCGGTGGACTGGACCCGGCCCGTGGCCGCTGGGATACGCCTGCCCATCGCGTGGACGATCCGCGCCGCATCGCGGCCGACGGTCTCGGGGGCCGTCCGCACCACGACGTCCAGATGATGGTCGGCGGTCCGGCTGCGACTGCGTTGGGCGAGCTGGTGCGAGAGCGCTGGAATCGCGCTGTCCAGAATGAACCCACGCCCCGCGAGCCGCCACCGGTACGGGCACCCCCGGCGATCTTCTGGCCGGGGCACGTCAAGCCCGATCTCATGGATGTGCAAGTCGCCATCGCCCGCACCCGTCCCGCCTACAAGGACCAGATCGAGGTGCGTGAAGTCGAACAGCTCTATCTCGATAGCATCGCGGCGGCGCGGGCGAGCATCTACCTCGAAAACCAGTACCTGACCTCCGACAAGGTGGCCTGCGCGCTGGCCGAGCGCCTGCAGGCAGCTGACGGTCCGGAAGTGATCATCTTGTTGCCGCGTCAGACCGACGGCTGGCTGTCGCAGAATTCCATGGACAGGATGCGCATCCGCATTTTGCAGAACCTGCGCCAGGCCGATCATCACGGGCGCTTGGGCGTTTACTACGCCGATATTCCGGGCCTGGATGAGACGCAGTCGATCCGCCTGCACAGCAAGGTCATGGTGATCGATGACCGTTTCGTGCGGGTGGGTTCGTCCAACCTCAACAACCGCTCGATGGGCCTGGATACCGAATGTGATCTGGCGGTGGAACTCACGCCAGAGGAAGCCCTGGCCCAGCCCGGAATCAGGGCGTTTCGCAATCGCCTGTTGGCAGAGCATCTGGACACCACCCCGGAGCGGGTTGCGGCCACTATCGAGGCGCAGGGAAGCCTGTTGCGTGGAATCGAATCCCTGCGCACGGATGGGCGCTCCCTGCGGCCGCTGGAGCCGGAATTGCCGCCCTACGACGAGAGTTGGCTGACTCGCCAGGAAATCTGCGATCCGGAGCGCCCCATTGATTCGGAGTCTCTGCTCAAGGAGCTGTTCCCGACGCCGGGACAGACGCATTCCAAGTCACGCTGGATCGCGGGCGCCGGCGCTGTTGTAGTACTGCTGGGACTGACGGCAGCTTGGCGATTCACCCCGCTCGGCGAATGGCTGGAGCCACAGCAACTGCGGACAACCCTGGAGTCGGTGCGCCAACTCCCCTTCGCGCCTGCCTTGCTGGTGGGGTTCTTTGTGCTTGCCAGCCTGCTCATGGTGCCGGTAACGGCCTTGATCGTGGCCACCATCCTCGTTTTTGGTTCCGTTGCGGGTTTTGCCTATGCCCTCGCGGGAACCCTGCTGAGCGCCTTGGTCGGCTATGGCCTGGGCGTCTGGACGGGCGGCCGGACACACTGGCCCATGACCGGCGGACGTACGGAAGCCATTGCCGATCGCATTGCCCGCAATGGCTTGCTTGCCGTCGCAACGGTCCGGATCGTTCCGGTGGCGCCCTTTGCCGTCATCAATCTGGTGGCCGGTTCCTCCCGCATCCGCTTGCGGGATTACATGCTGGGCACCTTGATCGGCATGGGGCCGGGTATCGCGGCACTGGCGTTTTTTACCGATCGTCTGTGGGCCAGCCTGCGCGATCCCGATGCAGGAACCGTCGCCACGCTCGTGGTCAGCACCCTCGTCGTCGTTGGCCTGCTGTTCGGCCTGAATCGCTGGGCGAGAGGTGCGCAAAACGGCGGGGATTTGGCCGATCGGTAGTCCCGCGATGCCCATTTCCCCACTGCGGGTGGCAACTTACAACATTCATGGCTGCGTCGGGACGGACCGATGCTTCGATCCCGTGCGCATCCAGGGCGTGCTGGCGCACATGGCGGCCGATATCCTGGCGCTCCAGGAAGTGGAAACCTACCACCATGGCGAGGATGTGCTGGGCGCCTACCAGCAAGACCCGCAATGGCAGGTGATCGCGGGTCCCACGCTGTTGCGCGAGCAGGGCCAGTATGGCAACGCACTCATCACCCGCCTGCCGGTGCTGGACTATGCCCTGATCGATCTCAGCGTCGCCTCCCGGGAAGCCCGCAGCGCCATCCATGCGGTACTGGCGCATGAGGGCGCGCGCCTGGAAGTGGTGGCGACCCATCTGGGCCTGCGTCCCGCGGAGCGGCGTCATCAGGTCCGCACACTGCTGGAGGCGCTGCAGCGCCGCGACACCCAGGCCGATGCAACCCTGCTGCTGGGCGATTTCAACGAATGGTTCCTCGCCGGGCGTCCGTTGCGCTGGTTGCACCGCCATTTTGGCCGCAGCGAACCCATGCCACCCACCTTTCCCTCGCGCTGGCCCCTGTTCCGGCTGGACCGGATCTGGGCGTCGGCGCCGGCACGGCTGACCGATGTGCATGTCCTGCGCACGGCCCAATCGCGCTGCGCGTCCGATCATCTGCCCTTGCTGGGGGAGCTGCGGTTCTGACGCTTGCTCGAATTCCGCCCGCTCGCGGTCAAGGAGACGCAGCAGGATCGGCCAGCATGCGCGCCACCACATCCTGCACCTGCGCCGCCGGGATTCCCCGCAGGCAATCGGTATGGCCCAGCGGACA
>WOZT01000027.1 GCA_011620145.1 Gammaproteobacteria bacterium
ACGCGGTCAAAGGCATTGGCGAATGCCTGGAGGTCGGTCTTGGCGAGAGTGGGCGGGCCACCGGTCATCGTGCCGGCGCTGCGCAATTGCTCCATCAGGTTGCGCCGCGCGAGATGCTCGCTGATGTTCTCGGCCGTGTAGAGCGTGCCACGCGGATTGAGGGCGCGGGCATCCGCCTTGATCACCTCGGCCGCCAGGGGAATGTCGGCGGTGATCACCAGATCGCCGGCGCTGAGCAGTTGCAGGATGCGGGCATCCGCCACATCAAAGCCTTGTTCCACCTGGAGGGATTTGATGTACAGAGACGGCGGCGTTCGCAGAGGGTGATTGGCCACCAGGGTGGTTTCAAGGCGTAGGCGATTGGCGGCCCGGAACACAATTTCCTTGATCGGGTTGGGACAGGCATCCGCATCGACCCAGATGCGCATGGTCAGGCAGCCTCGCCGAGGCTGGGGCGATCGGCAGGTGGGGAGCCGCTTCCGGGCGGAATTGTCGCCAAGATATGGTCGATGGCGGCGGTGCGCAGTCCGACCAAGCCGCCCTCAGCGCCCGGTATGGCCAAAGCCGCCCGACCCGCGCTGGCTGGATTCGAAGGCGTCCACTGGCACCAGCCGTGCCTGGGCGACGGGGACAAAAACCAGTTGTGCCAGACGGTCGAAGGGCTGCAGCGTGAATGCCTCCGAGCCCCGGTTCCAGCACGACACCATCAGCTCGCCCTGATAGTCCGAGTCGATCAGCCCGACCAGATTGCCCAGCACGATGCCGTGTTTGTGGCCCAGGCCCGAGCGGGGCAGGATCAGGGCCGCATAGGCCGGATCATCAATGTGGATGGCAAGCCCGGTGCGAATCAGGGTGGTCTGCCCCGGCGCCACCACCAGCGCGTCATCGAGACAGGCCCGCAGGTCCAGCCCCGCCGCGCCGGGGGTGGCGTATTCCGGCAGAGGAAATTGCGCCCCCAGGCGGGGATCGAGGACGCGGATCTGGATTTCGAGCATGGCGATCATCCGTCTGGGGTGTTGAAGCGGCGCGGGGTCAGGGTTGATCCGGTGCGGCGCGGCTGCGATGGAGGTGCTCGGCGATCAATTCGACCAGGGCGACAGCCAGACGGGTCTTCGGCTGGCGCGGCAACGCCTGCGAACCGCCTTCCCAGAACACGGTGAGCGCGTTGTCGTCGCTGTCGAAACCCATCCCCCGGTCGTCCACCCGGTTGGCGGCGATGAGGTCCAGGTTCTTGCGGCGACGCTTGTCTTCGGCATATTCGGCCATCCGCTCGGTTTCGGCGGCAAACCCCACCGTGAACGGCCGCTGCGGCAGGGCGGCGACTTCGGCCAGGATGTCCGGCGTGGGTTCCAGAATCAGGCTCAGCGCGCCGTCGGTCTTCTTGATCTTGCCGGTGGCTTGAGCGGCCGGACGGTAATCGGCCACGGCTGCGGTGGCGATGAACACATCCGCGCCATCGACCTGGGCCATCACCGCTGCACGCATTTCCTCGGCCCGTTCCACCCGCAGGCAGGTCACGCCTGGCGGCGGATCGAGGTGGACCGGGCCACTGACGAGGATCACCCGGGCACCTGCCGCCTGCGCCGCGTGCGCCACGGCGTAGCCCATCTTGCCCGAGCTGCGGTTGGTCAGGAAACGCACCGGGTCGAGTGGTTCACGCGTGGGTCCCGCCGTGATCAGCACGGTCAGGCCGCGCAGATCGGCCCGTATCGGTGGCGTGGCGAGCGCCCGCACCAGATCGTTCGGTTCCAGCATCCGGCCCAGGCCGGTCTCGCCGCAGGCCTGGCCGCCCTCCGCAGGACCCAACAGAGTCGCGCCGCGCGACGCCAGGAGCGCGCAGTTGGCGCGCGTGGCCGGGTGTTGCCACATCACCCGGTTCATGGCCGGGGCCAGGAACAGCGGCGCCTCGCTGGCAAGACACAGGGTGCTGAGCAGATCGTTCGCCAGGCCGTGGGCGAGGCGCGCCAGGAAATCGGCGCTGGCCGGGGCGATCAGGATGCACTCGGCCCAGCGCGCCAGCTCGATATGACCCATGGCCGCTTCCGCCTGGGGATCCATCAGGCCGCTGCGCACCGGCCGGCCGCTCAGGGCCTGTAGTGTCATGGGCGTGATGAAGGCGGTGGCCGCGTCGGTCATGACCACCTGCACCTCGGCGCCGGCATCGCGCAGCCGGCGTACCAGCTCCGCGCTCTTGTAGGCGGCAATGCCGCCGGTGACGCCGAGCAGGATGCGTTGGGGGAAGGCGGTTGGGGTCATGGGAGGTGCGCCGAGAGGAGGTCCGGATCGATCCGGGCATCCTAACCCATGGGCGCTGACGCTCCAAGGCGGCCTTTCAAGCAAGCCAGTCGCCGCGCCGATAAGGGAAACACTTGGGAAATCCCCGACGCGCGCGCATGGCTGGCCCTGTTTTTTTGCCGTGGAGAGAAGCCAGCAGCTTCCCAGATGGATTGGCCGGGCGATTCGAAAGTGCGGATTGCGTCGCAGCGGCGCCGGATCATGGGGCCAAGGCCGGGCGAGGGCCCTTGTGGGAGGAAACGTGCGCATCACCGATTGGCCCGACGCGGAGCGTCCGCGCGAGAAATTGATTGCCCGGGGTCCCCAGGCATTGTCCGATGCCGAGCTGCTGGCGATTTTCCTGCGCACCGGCGTTCCCGGGCGCAACGCCGTCGACCTGGCGCGGGATCTGCTGGGGCAATATGGCGGTCTGCGCACCTTGCTGGGTTTGTCCCGCGAGCAGTTCTGCGCCGCGCAGGGGCTGGGTATGGCCAAGTACGCCCAGCTCCAGGCCGTCCTCGAAATGGCGCGCCGCCATCTGGGGGAGACCCTGAAGCGCGGCGATGCCCTGACTCAGCCCGACGCGGTGGGCCGCTTTCTCCAGAGCCGCCTGCGGGATTACCCGTATGAGGTCTTTGCCTGTCTGTACCTGGACAACCGGCATCGGGTGATCGAATTCTGCGAGCTGTTTCGCGGCACCATCGACGGGGCCAGCGTCCATCCCCGCGAGGTAGTGCGCGGCGCCCTGACCCACAATGCCGCCGCCGTGATCTTCTGCCACAACCACCCCTCCGGCGTGGCCGAACCCAGCCGGGCCGATGAGGCCATCACCCGACGCTTGCGCGAGGCGCTGGCCCTGATCGACGTGCGCGTGCTGGACCACCTGATTGTCGGCGACGGGCCATGCGTTTCCCTGGCCGAGCGGGGATTGCTTTGAAGATCACGGATTCC
>WOZT01000070.1 GCA_011620145.1 Gammaproteobacteria bacterium
GCCGAACTGCTCACCGCCGAGCGGCTGGCGCGGCTCTATCGGCATCCGTTTCGCCGATTGAGCCAGTCGGGTATGAGCGTATTCGTTCCCGACTGAATACAGGGCGCCCCAAGGGCGCCCTGTGCGAGGAACCAGATGGTTGAGCGTACTGATCGACTTAGGGGGAAAAGACGACCTTGACCGGCGTGAAAGTGGCAGACAGGTAGCTGCCGAAGACGGGAACGGTGGCAAACTGAGCCTGCAGGGCTGCGGTGACCGGCGCAAGTGCTGTATTCGTTGCCGCAAGGGATTGATCCTTGACTTTGCTCACTAGCGCGGGATTTCGGGTACTGATGCCGGCGTAAATGGAAGAAAGCGGGACCGAACCGACGGCATAGGCGCCGACATCCGCCGTATCCAGGGTATAGAGGCTCACTGTGCCCGCCTTGAGAGTATAGATCCCTTCACCATGCACAGCGGAGAGGTCTTCATCCGAGAGCGCTTCCATGTGCGCTTGAGCCACGAGGGGCATAACCAGGAACACGGCGGAGAGGGGCAGTAGATTCAGTTTCACGGTAGAACTCCTTTTCAGTCGCAGAGCAGGGCCGGGCCAGTCTAACTTCCTGTGATGTCGTTACCGTGACGCTGTGAGTGCCGAATGAAGCATCCTTCGTTCGGAATAACTGCCCCACCGGGTTCGCGTCCAAGGGCCAGTTTGAGAACACAAACCCGCCGCCCAGGCAGCATGGAAACAAACAGGCTCTACTTGAATTCAAGTGTAACCGGCGCTGCATATCCCCACACCGTGGTTCCCACCGTGCTGAGCGGCGGCGGGGCCACCGCCAATCCTGCGGCGATGGCATCGTAGGCTGTGTTGTTGATGCCATTGAATGCGGGTATGAACAGATCCCTCGAGAGGGACGTCAATGTCGGCGCGCTCGCCTGCACGGCCATGGCGAAGGCACTGATGCCGAGCGGGCCGATGGCGATATGGCGTTCGGCAAGGGTCTTGATCGAGAAGGGGAGCGTAACGGTGCCAACAGTGATGTAGTAGGCCTGACCGGTCACGGCCGCCATTTGCGCATAATCCATCCGGGCGAGTTCGGCGTGCGTGGGGGCAGCGACGCATGCCAAAGCCAAGGGAACAATGAGATTGTTGATTTTCATGGCAAGACTCCTGGGTTGTGGCCTGCACGAGGCAGTTGGTTCGTTATGCGAAGCGGCGATGCTCCATGTCATGCTTATCGGCTTCCGGGTGCCCTGCTTGAGCACACAAGCGGCCAACGACTGAACGTCCATCCAGGAATAAAAAAGGCGCCTGAGGCGCCTTTTTGAGCAATACCAATCGGCCAAGTGCCGAATCGGATCGAGTCATTCAATAGTGCAGGTAGTTGTGAATCCCGCCTTCATTGGATTTGGGATGCGGTGTCTGGCTGTCGCCTTTTTGCACAAGACCTTCCTTTGCCATGGCCTGGGCCTGCTCCGGCGTTCCGAAACCCAAGGCCCGCGCACGTTCCTGCATGCGTTTACGATGGTTCTCCAGGAAGGCCCGGCGTTCATCGTTGGATTTGATGACTTCGTATTGCTCCCGATACTGCTTGCGTTCGTCCTTGGTCATCAGTTCGAACCCGTAAATCTGATCCCGATCGGGCAGCTTGGCACCTTCTTCAACGACCATGGGCTCAACGGTTTCCTCGGCGCTGGCCCACCCGGGAAGGACGCCCAGCATGACTAACGCAATCCCCACTCCCAGCTTCTTCATCTTTGTCTCCTTGAAAATAACCAATGGGCGATGCCCGCAACCGCAAGGGATGACGGGCGGCGGTGGCAAGCTTAGCGTTATGGCGATGCAGCGGCAAACCCCAGGCTGCCGGATCTGATCTGGGTCAGTTCGCGGGCTACGGCCTTACGGTTGATGGGAGTGCTCGCGCTCATGGCGGGCGCTGCGTTAAGGTGAGGCGGCGATTTTCTGAAAGGAGGACGGCATGGTCAAGCGAGGAGAAGAATCCGGTGCCCCGGTGGCGGTCTGGGATCTGCCGGTGCGCTTGTTTCACTGGGCGTTGGTGGTGTTGCTGGTGATCGCCTGGTCCACAGCGCAGGCTGGTCTCTCGTGGATGACCTATCACCTGTGGACGGGCTACGCCATTTTGACGCTGATCCTGTTTCGCCTGCTTTGGGGGATATTCGGTTCGCGCCATGCGCGCTTCAGCGATTTTATCGCCGCGCCCGGCGCAGCCTGGCGCTATGCCCGGCAATTGGCCGCAGGGCGACATCCCTTTTACCTGGGCCACAATCCGCTGGGCGGCTACATGGTGGCTTTGCTGTTGACGCTGGTGCTGATTCAGGTGAGTACTGGCCTCTTTGCTACCGATGACATTCTGGTGTCGGGGCCACTGGCGGATTGGGTTTCTGGGCGTTTCAGCCGGCTCCTCACCGGCGTGCACAAGTTGAACGTCAACATTCTGATTGGGGCGGTGGTGGTGCATGTGGTGGCCATTGGCTACTACCGTTGGCACTTCGGTGAAAACCTGGTGCGCGCAATGGTGACGGGTCGAAAGATCTTGCCCCCGGGGATGACGCTGCCCCAAGAGACGCCGAGTGCCTTGGGGCGGGCCTTGGGCTTGCTGGCTTTGAGCGCCGTGGCGGTTTATGCCCTGATCAACGTTCTCTGAGGCGCTCAATCCTTGCGGTAATCATCGTGACAGGCCTTGCAGGTTTCGGCGGTCTTGATGAATTGCCCTTTGATCTGTGCCGCATCGCCGCCTTGGGCGATTTGTGCCAATTGGGCTGATTGCTCCTGGAAGGCTTTCATCTTGTCCGCAAAGTCCCCGGGATTTTTCCAGATCTCCGGTTTGGCGTCGGTCTTGCCCTTATGGGGACCGTTGGCGAATCCCTCCGGCAGCACGCGGGCAATATCGGCCACGAATTGTGCGTGGGTGGCGAAATCCTTGGCATCCATCGGCCGCTCGCCCTTGATCATGGCGGCCATGGGCGCGAAATGCCACCCAATCAGGTAATAGCCGGACTGACGGTAACGCACGGGGTCGGCGTGGTCGCCATTATGGGCCAGTGCAAGAACGGGGATGGCCAGACTAAAGGCAAAGACCAGAGCTTGCTGGAAACGCTTCATGGATGTCCTCCTGCATCGTGATCAAAGGGTGTTCGGGCCTTGCCGGGCCGCTGCCCCAGTGTATCCGAGATCAATGCGCCGGGAAGAGCATGGGCTGTGACAGGCAAAAAA
>WOZT01000244.1 GCA_011620145.1 Gammaproteobacteria bacterium
AAGGGGTGATCCACATGGCCCAAATGCCGTTTTCGCCATGCGATCCCGCAGCGGGGCCATGCTCGGACGTATCGGTCGGAGTCCTCCAGTGGATTTTCGGCCCGGTCATCGAGAAGCTGACGCAGGGCGCAGACCCGGATAAGGTGGACGCCAGCGTGTCCGTCATCGCTTCCATCATGTCGGTATTCAATTCCGGCTTGCTGGTTGTGGCCTCGCTGATCGTCAGCTACGTGGCCATCATGGGCGTGACGAACACGGCCAATGAAGGCGAGGCCATGGGACGCAACTGGTCGTCCCTCTGGACGCCCATGCGAATCGTGGCAGGCGGCAGCGTGCTGCTGCCGACCACGAGCGGGTACAGCTTCATCCAGCTTATCGTGATGATGTTCGCGCTGTGGGGCGCGGGCTTTGCAAACAGCCTTTTCAATATCGGCGTGGAAAACGGGATCATCAATGGTTCGCTCACCAGCGTGAGCGCCCAGATGGGACTGGGCAGCGAAGCCAAGCCAAACCCGAACTATCCGCTGTACGACATTCGCCAGTTCGCGCAGGAATACTTGGGTATCGCATGGTGCAAGCGGACCGTGAATGCCTCATTCGCAGACTTCGGCGGCGGTACGCCGAACGTCAACGCGGGCAACAAGGAAGACCAGACCATTGTCGAAGGCGACGGCAAGACGGCGCTGATCTATGACGTGAAGGATCGCAACACCGCCACCAATCTGGGCGGCGGCGTGCCCATCTGCGGCTCCGTGAAGGTCTACAACTACGCGGCCCCGACTTCCATCGCAACCGAAACCACCTCGGCAGCGAGCATCTTCGACCCGGCCAAGATACAGGACAACGCTGCGGCAATGTCGGCGATCCGCGTCGCCGCCCTGAACGCCAAGGCCGCCGCCGTGAACCAAGTGATGCGGGACATCGAGACGTGGGTTGGGGAGTGGCCCGCCACGATCAATGATTCGGGCTGGGAGAACGTCCAGAGCGACCGTTTCAACCAGATCGTGAATCAGGCGCAAAGCACCTTGGTGTCCACCCTGTCGAACCAGATCAATTCGGACACCACGCTGCAACAAATCATGAAGCAGTACGTCACGGACATCACCAAGGACGGCTGGGCGATGGCCGGTGGCTTCTACCAGCGGCTCGGCGGCATCAAACAGGAACTGGGGCGCATCTATGCGGAGCCAGCCGCACAGGCTACCGCGCCGAACCTCAACACATTCCCGCAAGGGCCGCATTCCTCGCTGGCCGCCAACAGCTACACCACGGTCTACAACGCCATCATCAGCAGGTCGCTGGCCGGTGACAGCTACACCATCCCGGCGACGCCGCGAGCAGCCGATCTCAAGGCCAATTTGATCCCGGCCAGCTTGGATGATCTCAGTATCGATACCCTCGGATCACGCGGTGACAGCTACATGAGCGGCTTCGTGCAGCAGGCCATGGAGGGCGTGACCCGCACCATGATCGGCACTGATGGAGACGTAGATGCCATTGCCCGGATCAAAACAACCGGCGACGCCCTCGCGCTCCTGCAATCGACGGGGTTTGCAGCCAATCGGCTGATCCACACCTCCCTGTCCGGCCTGAAAGCGATGGCGGCGTCCGTTGGCAGCGTCAGCTTCTTTGGGAACAAGGTCGATGCCACGCCGCTGGCCGACACCTTTCTCGATTGGGTCGTCTACAACTTCCTGAACCCGCTGGCCGAGGTGACAACGTGGCTTGGCCGTCTGGCCTTCTACTTCGGTGTGTTCCTGCCCAGCCTGCCGTACACGATCTTCATCGTGGCGGTGGTGGGCTGGGTTTTGGCGGTGCTCCAGTCGATCATCGCCGCGCCCCTGTGGGCGGTGATGCACATGACGCCGGATCGCACTTTTGTCGGCAGTCAGACGCAGGGCTATCTGCTGCTGCTGTCCCTGTTCGTCCGTCCGGCCCTCATCATCATTGGCCTGTTCGCGGCAATGATGGTCGCCAATCCGGTGGTCGGCTACATCAGCAAAGCCTTTTGGGCCATGTACCGCGCCAATGTCACGAGTGCCGAAAGCCTCGGGTGGTTCATTGAGTTCTTGCAGTGGAAGAACTGGCTCATCATGTACGGCTTCGTCCTGCTGCCGGTGATCTACATGATCTTCGGCCTGTCCCAGAGCTTGCCGGATACCGTGCTGCGCTGGATCGGCGCGGGCATCAGCAGCATGGGCGAAACCCAAGCCACCGATCAGATGCGTGCCCAGTCCGAAAAGTACGGCCCCGGTGCGTTGGCGGGCGGTGCTGAACCGAATAACCCCGGAAATAAATATTCTAGTAATCGGCTGCATGGCGACTCCGGTGAAGCAGGCCGCATCGGCGGGCCGGGGAGCGGCCCCTCGGGTGGTGGTGGTGGCGGACGCAGCGGCGGCTATCCGCGCCTGCTGAATGCCAACAGCCAAGGCGTTGCACCTCAGCAGCCTGACACCCCGCCCTCAACGGCCAGCAGTGCGGGGAGCGTGTTCAGCGGGTTTTCTGCCGATAATGACAACGGCGGCGGGGCCGTCAATACTAGGTACGACAGCAGTAGCAACTTAACCCTGCCGACCGCCGACGCCTCTGGCGTCATCAACCACGGCAGCAGCGGCACACACGGAGGACAACAGGTATGAGCTACCAGTACGACTATGCGGCCGAGTCCAACGGCCATGTCATCGGCCTGCGCCGTGGGTATGAACAGGGCTTTAAAGCTGGTGAAGTTAAAGGTTGGAACAAGGCCCTTGCCCAGTGGGAAACCGAAGTCAAAACACAGTGGGAACCGCTTGTTGACCGCCTCACTGCCGAACGCAACGAGGCCGTCCTCGCCCACAATGAACTGCTGGAGCAGGTGCGGGCCGCTGGGCAGAAGAACAAGAACTGGCACTACGCCTTTAATTCGCTGGTCTGCGCCCTCGATAGTGCAATGGAGGTGCTGGAGCACGCCCCGCAGGAAATGCGGACCCGGATGATGATCGATTTGACCAATCGTGCCACGTACATGCACAGCAAGGGCTGGATTAACTCGCTGCCCCAGCAAAACGAAGTTGTCCGCTCCCTCGCATCCAAAACTGCCAACCAGTTGCAGGGCTGGTGGGATCAGGCTGTTGCCTTCGCCAAAAAAACGACAGACCGTGACAAAAACCCGGCGCCATAAGCGCCGCAAACGCAACTGGATGGCCTTC
>WOZT01000219.1:0-1977 GCA_011620145.1 Gammaproteobacteria bacterium
TGGAACTCAACGCCCAGCCCAAGCGGCTCGACCTCACCGACGTCCACGCCCGCATGGCCAGGGAGGAAGGCGTGCTGGTGGCCATCGATTCCGACGCCCACAGCGTGCATGATTTTGCCAACCTCGACTACGGCATCGGCCAGGCCCGCCGCGGCTGGCTGGAAGCGGCGGACGTGCTCAACACCCGCCCGCTGGACGCGCTACGGCGCTTGTTGCGGCGGGGTTGAGGCCCGCCAAGCCGCGCGTCAGTCGTCCTCCTCGCCCGCCAGCCCCAGGCTCACGCTGCGGAACTGTGCCAGCGCCGCCTCCAGATTCTCGACGATCTCCGCCGCCAGCACGTCCGGTTCGGGCAGGCTGTCAATATCCTCCAGGCTGTCGTCCCTGAGCCAGAAGATGTCCAGGTTCAGCTTGTCGCGCTCCGTGTAGCTGAAACGGCGAAAGCGCTCGGTTTCCCGGCGCTCGTGGTAGCAGCGGATGAAGTCGTCGAAATCGGAGTGGGTCAGCCGCTTGGTCTTGAGTGTCTTGTGCACGTTGGTGCGGTAGTCGTAGACCCACAGCGCCCAAGGCATTGCACCCTGATCGTGGGCAAATCAAGCGACTCGCCATTCATTTGAAGAAACGGCGTTACTGGGAATTGACAGTATCGAAATTGGGCGCCATGATTATAGCCAATCCTTAAGTGTCGTAACGGCGTTTTTTCAATAATGAACCTTGGCGAGCTGGCTGAAGTACAGATGGGTTATCCCTTCCGGTCGCGCCTTGAGCACGACCCGCAGGGCGATGTCGCCGTGATCCAGATGAAGGACATCGACGACGCCAACCTGCTGCACGCCGAAGAGACAATCCGAGTAGCTCTGCCCAAGGGCAAGACCCACCACCTGCTGCGCGCCGGCGACCTGCTGTTCCGTTCGCGGGGCCGCAGCAATGGCGCGGCGCTGGTAGCGGAAGGCATCGGCCCGTCTGTGCTCTCGGCGCCGATGCTGCTGATCCGGCCGCACAAGGTGCTGCCCGAATATCTCTGCTGGTACATCAACGCGCCGGCCACCCAGGCACAGCTTGCGGCGTTGGCCGAGGGCACCTCGGTGCGGATGATCAGCGCCGAAGCCCTGAAGGCGCTGGAGATTCCGCTGCCTTCGCTGGCCACGCAGCAACGCATTGCGCAGGCCGCCGCCCTGGCCGAAGAGGAACAAGCGCTGCTGGCGCGCATCGCCAACCTGCGCCAGCGCCTGACCACCCACCAGTTGATGAATGCTGCCCAGGAGGCCGCGCCATGACCCAGCTCACCCAACAAGACGTCAACAACACCGCCTGGGCCGCCTGCGACACCTTCCGTGGGGTGCTGAACGCAACGGACTACAAAGACTACATCCTCGTGATGCTGTTCCTGAAGTATGTGAGCGACATCTGGGCCGACCACTACGCCAAGTACAAGAAGGAATACGGCGACAACGAAGAGCGCATCCGCCGCAAGCTCGAACGCGAGCGCTTCATCCTGCCCTACGTCGAGTTCAAGGACGAGAACACCGGCGAGGTCACCGACCGTTTCCTGGCCGACTTCCACGCCCTGTACGAGCGGCGCAAGGCGGCCAACCTCGGCGAGCTGATCAACATCGTGCTCGACCACATCGAGGAGGCCAACAAGGCCAAGCTCGAAGGTGTGTTCCGCAACATCGACTTCAACAGCGAGGCCAACCTCGGCAAGACCAGGGACCGCAACCGCCGCCTGGAAAACCTGCTGGGCGACTTCGCCAAGCTCGACCTGCGCCCCTCGCGCGTCTCCGAGGACGTGATCGGCGACACCTACATCTACCTGATCGAGCGCTTCGCCTCCGACGCCGGCAAGAAGGCCGGCGAGTTCTACACACCGAAGCAGGTATCGAAGCTGCTGGCGCAACTGGCCGCGCCCAAACCCGGCGACCGCATCTGCGACCCCACCTGCGGCGCCGGTGGTCTGCTGATCGAGGCCGCCGCGCTGGT
>WOZT01000219.1:2077-3185 GCA_011620145.1 Gammaproteobacteria bacterium
GACTTCGCCCTGTTCGGCCAGGAGGTCAACGGCAGCACCTGGGCGCTGGCGCGCATGAACATGTTCCTGCACGGCAAGGACGCCGCCCGCATCGAATGGGGCGACACCCTCAACAGCCCGGCGCTGGTCGAGGCCGACCGCCTGATGCGCTTCAACGTGGTGGTCGCCAACCCACCCTTCAGCCTCGACAAATGGGGCGGCAACGAAATCGAGGCCGACCGCTACAACCGCTTCTGGCGCGGCCTGCCGCCCAAGTCCAAGGGCGACTACGCCTTCATCACGCACATGATCGAAACCGCGCTGCCGCAGGAAGGGCGCGTGGCCGTGGTGGTACCCCACGGCGTGTTGTTCCGGGGCGGCGCCGAGGGCCGCATCCGCCGCGCCTTGATCGAGGAGAACCTGCTCGATGCCGTCATCGGCCTGCCGGGCAACCTGTTCCCCACCACCTCGATCCCGGTCGCCATCCTGGTCTTCGACCGCGCCCGCGAAAAGGGTGGCGCCCGAGAGGACTGCCAGGACGTGCTGTTCATCGATGCCAGCCGCGACTACCAGAGCGGCAAGAACCAGAACACCCTGCTCGACGCGCACATGGCCAAGGTGCTGGCCACCTTCCGCGCCCGGCAGCCGGTGGACAAGTACGCCCATGTCGCCAGCCTGCAGGAGATCGCCGACAACGACTTCAACCTCAACATCCCGCGCTACGTGGACACCTTCGAGGAAGAGGAAGAGATCGACGTCGCCGCCGTCGAGCAGGAGATCGAGCGCCTGGAGGGCGAACTGGCCGAGGTGCGCCTACGCATGAAGCAGTACCTCAAGGAGCTGGGGGTATGAGCAAGAAATCGAAAACCAAGCTTCCTGCCATCGAGACCGATCGAATCGTCGTTTTTCAGGAACGGAATATCCGGCGCACGTGGCACAACGACGAATGGTGGTTTGCCATCGTCGATGTGGTCGCGGTTCTGTCCGAGTCGGTCCAGCCGGAAGGCTATGTCAAGGATTTACGCCGCCGTGACAAGGAGTTAGCCAAAGGGTGGGGGCAAATTGCCACCCCCCTTTGGATCGACACCGAAGGCGGCAAGCAGAAGGTTAATTGTGCCAACACCGAAGG
>WOZT01000293.1 GCA_011620145.1 Gammaproteobacteria bacterium
GATTTCCTGATCCGTCAAAGGTTGCGCCATGCCTGTCATCACAGGGTTCTTGCGCTGGCCGTTGCGATAACTTTGCAGGGCATACACCAGATAATCCTCGTACTGCCCGGCCAGAATCGGAAACTGATTGCTTGGGCTGTTGCCATCCGGCCCATGGCAGGCGGCGCAGACTTGGGCGGCCTTTTGTTGTCCTGCAGCCGGATCTCCTGCCGCGAGTGACACCGCTGGCAGGCAGGCCAAAACCAGCATCGTCGCACTCTTCAACACGCGCATCGTCAAGATCTCCAGGTTGACCGCGGATTCACTGTCCGTTCAGGGTGGCGATGTAGGCGGCGATGTCCAGCATGTCCTGGTCGCTCAGGGAGCCTGCCTGGAAGACCATGGTCTTGTGCTTGCGCTCGCCGCTTTTGTAAGCCTTGAGGGCAGCCACGATATATTCGGGATGCTGTCCGGCCAGCTTGGGGAATTTGAAGTTGGGATAGGCATTGCTGGCATAGGGGTTGGCATGGCAGCCCATGCAGCCCTGGAATTTGACCTTGCCCTGTTGCGGATCACCGGATTCGGCGTTCGCAACCAGTGCCGTGCCCGAGAGCACCGCAAGCATCGCGATGCCGGCTAGACGCTGGATCATCATTCTCGGCCTCTTGATCGGCTGTTCCTGAGGGGGCGGGCTTTTGGGTCGTCGCCCGTTTTTTTTGCAGCGCCGATTATAGGGGAGGCGAGCCTGTCGGGATAGGGCAATTGCTGCCCGACACCTACTTTTCCGTATTGCGTCGCAGCAGGCGCATGAACCAGGTGTCTGGCAGGAGTCGCCGCAGGGCCAACAAGGGACCGGCATAAAGCCCGGCGTGATAGCGCAGACGTCGCCCGGGATCCTCGGCCGCGCGCACGATGAGGTCGGCAATCACCTCCGGCGGGGTGCCCGTACCGCCCTGCTTGAGCCGTTCCGTCAGGCGGCGGATCCGCTCGCGATAGAACGGCAGATCAATCTCGCCCATCACCAGCCCGGTTTCTGCGAACGCGGTTTGGGTGAAGCCCGGCTCGATCACCTTGACCCGCACCTGGCTGGGATACAGATCGTGCCAGAGTCCTTCACTGACGGCTTCCAGCGCGTATTTCGCCGCGCTGTAGTAGCCGTAGAAGGGAAAGGTCATGCGCCCGCCGATGCTGGTGACGTTCACGATCACGCCTTGATCGCGCTCGCGCATGGCCGGCAGAAAAGTACGGATTGCCTCCAGGGTGCCGAACAGATTGGTCTCGAATGAGGCGCGGATCTGTTCCGGCGTACAGGTCTCGATGGCTCCGGTAAGGCCGTAGCCGGCATTGTTGACCAACGCATCAATGGCGCCGAACCGCGCCTCGGCGGCCATTTTTGCAGCCTCAAGGCTATCCGGATCGGTCAGGTCCAAGCGCGCGACGAGCACATCGGCGGGCCAGCCGAAAGCGGCGGCGCGGGCGGGGTTGCGCATGGTTGCCACCACCTGCCAGCCGCGGCGGTGGAACGCAGTGACGGCCGCCTTGCCGATCCCGGAAGAAGTGCCTGTGATCAAAACGGTGCGCGGATTCATCCGGGACTCCTGTTGCGGTAAGCGCCCTTGGGACTGCCGCGCAAGGCACTGGTTCATCCTTCATGATCACCCAGCGCCTGGGCGGCGGGCCGATGATGGCGTGATTTTCACACTGCAGGCCGGGATTCCTTGACGCTGCCCCGGGGGCTACCTACTATCTGGGGACCTTTTTCCACTGTTGAAGGAACAGCAGGACAACCCATATGGCCAAGAAAATTTCTCCCGATCTGGTTGGTGAAACCTTTAGCCCCATGCCGGCTTCATGGACCAAGAAAGACGTGCAGCTCTACGCCCTCGGCGTGGGCTGCCAGCCCGAGACCGAACTGGAGTTCGTCTACGAGATGAAGGGCCCCAAGGTCCTGCCCACCTACGGCGTCATCGCCGGCATGATGTCCATGGGCGGCATGATGGGCAAGGTGGAAATGAACCTTGCCAACCTGCTCCACGGCGAACAGGCCATCACCCTGCATCGCCCCATCCCGCCCCAGGCCAAGGTCGAGTGCATCGGCAAGATCACCGAGGTGTGGGACAAGGGCAAGGCCGCCGTACTGGGCGTGGAAGGCTTGGTGCAGGACAAGGACGGCCCTATTTGCACCACCCACGCGACGATCTTCCTGAAAGGTGCCGGCGGCTTCGGTGGCGAGCGCGGCCCTGCCTCTGAAGGCATCAATGTGGCGCCGAACCGGGATCCCGATCACATCGTCACCTACAACACCCGGCCCGAGCAGGCGGCGCTGTACCGGCTGTCCGGGGATCCCAACCCCATCCACATCGACCCCAACTTCGCCAAGATGTCGGGCTATCCCAAGCCCTTCCTGCACGGCCTGTGCACCTACGGCTTTGTCGGCCGCGCCATCCTGCACACCCTGTGTGGCAGCGATCCGGCCCGCTTTGGCTCCTTCGAAGCCCGCTTTGCCGACCAGGTCTATCCCGGCGATGACATCGTGACCAAGCTGTGGGTGATCGAGCCCGGCGTGGCCATCGTCCAGGCCGAGACCCAGAAGGGCAACGTGGTGCTGTCCAAGTCCAAGTGCACCTTCAAGCCTGCGTAAGCCCCATCAGGCTTCAGCAGAATGGACGGGGGCGCAAGCCCCCGTTTTTGCGAGTGCCTGACACCCAAGCCTGAACTACACTGAACAGCACCGCCTCGACGCCCGCCAAAACGGGGCCGTGGCATCACCTGCAGGAGGAAACATGGCCGCCAGCAAAACGCTCACCCTGGGCGACAAAGCCCCCTCGTTCACCCTGCCCACCGCCGACGGCCGGCAGGTCTCCCTGTCCGATTATCGCGGGCGCCAGCCAGTGGTCGTGTATTTCTACCCCAAGGACGATACCCCCGGCTGCACCGCCGAGGCCTGCGCCTTCCGCGATCAATACGAGGACTTCAAGCAGGCCGGCGCCGAAGTGATCGGTATCAGTTCCGATGCCCCTGAGGCTCACGCCAAGTTCGCCAGCAAGCACCGCCTGCCCTTTCTCCTGCTCAGCGACCGCGATGGCGCCGTGCGCAAGGCCTATGGCGTACCCGCCACCTTGGGTCTGTTGCCCGGCCGCGTCACCTTCGTGGTCGACCGCGAGGGCATCATCCGCCACCTTTTCTCCAGCCAGTTCCG
>WOZT01000097.1:0-11218 GCA_011620145.1 Gammaproteobacteria bacterium
GGTCAGCCGTTTTCGCGCCTGAATTGACCAGCGCGGGAATGGACGAAAAGATCCCGCTTTCTTTGCGTTGCTTTTACCGCAGCGCTTCGCCCTCGACCGCTTCCAGGAACACGCGGGTGCGGCGGGGATGGGCATAGACGCGCGTTCCGATCGCCAATTCGCCGGATTCCGCCGCGCCGCGCGGCACTTCGACCTCCAGCAACTGGCCATCCGCTTCGCGGCGCAGTTCCAGGCGCAGCCAGGGGCCGGCGCCATAAATGCGGACGATCTGGGCGGCGATGGCCTCGGGTCCCTGGGGCTGCGGCGCCAGATGAAAATCGTGGGGACGCACATGGACGCTGCCGGTCCGCTCGGTGTCTCCCGCGTGTTCCGGGACGGGCAGCCGCCAGCCATCCAGATCCGCCCAGCCGGCCGCGATGCGGGCGGGGAGGCGGTTGACCTGGCCGATGAAGGTGGAGACAAAGGCGCTGGCGGGATGGTCATAGAGCGCCTGCGGCGGGCCATCCTGCTCCACCCGGCCGCGATTCATCACGATCACCCGATCCGCCACTTCCATGGCTTCTTCCTGGTCGTGGGTAACGAACACGCTGGTGACGTGCAGTTCGTCGTGCAGGCGCCGCAGCCAACGGCGCAAGTCCTTGCGCACCTGGGCATCCAGTGCGCCGAAGGGTTCATCGAGCAATAACACGCGCGGTTGCACGGCCAGCGCCCGTGCCAACGCCACCCGCTGGCGCTGGCCGCCGGAGAGCTGTGCCGGTCGGCGATTGGCCATGGCGCCCAGTTGCACCAGCTCCAGCAGCTCCTGCACGCGCTGGCGGATTTCGGCCTCCGGCGGACGGTCTCGGCGCGGCCGCACCCGCAGCCCGAAGGCGATGTTCTCGAATACGCTCAGGTGCGGGAACAGGGCGTAGTGCTGGAACACGAAGCCCACCCGGCGGTGGCGCACGTGCAGATGGGTGGCATCCTCGCCGTGGAAGTGGACGGCGCCGGTGTCGGGCTGCTCAAGGCCCGCAATCAGGCGCAGCAGGGTGGTCTTGCCGCAGCCCGACGGCCCCAGCAGCGCCACCAGTTGGCCCGTCTCGATCTGCAGCGACAAGCGCTCCAGGACCGGCGTCATGCCATAGCGTTTGGAAATGTCACGGATTTCGATGCTCATGGGCGCCTTCAGGGGATAACAGGGGCTTCACGGTTGCCGTGCTGGCCGACCAGGATCTGGGCCACGAGGGTAACCAGCGCCAGGAAGGTGAGCAGGGAGGCCACGGCAAAGGCCGCGGCGAACTGGTATTCGTTGTAGAGAATTTCCACATGCAGCGGGATGGTATTGGTGTGGCCGCGGATATGGCCCGACACCACCGACACGGCGCCGAATTCCCCCATGGCGCGGGCGTTGCACAGGATGATTCCGTACAACAGGCCCCAGCGCACGCTGGGCAGCGTGATGCGACGGAAGGTCTGCCAGCCGGATGCGCCCAGGCTCAGGGCCGCTTCCTCCCGGTCCCGCCCCTGCTGCTCCATGAGCGGGATGAGCTCCCGTGCCACGAATGGAAAGGTGACAAACAGGGTTGCCAGGACGATGCCCGGCACGGCGAAGATGATTTGCAGGTCGGCTGCCTTGAGCGCGGGCGTGAACCAGCCTTGAGCGCCATAGAGCAGGACATAGATCAGGCCCGCCACAATCGGACTGACGGCAAAGGGCAGGTCGATCATCGTGATCAGCAGTTGCTTGCCGCGAAAGCTGAACTTGGCGATGGCCCAACTGGCCGCCAGACCGAAAACCACGTTCAAGGGAACCGCAATGCCGGCGGCCAGCAGGGTGAGGCGGATGGCCGCCCGGGCATCCGGTTCGGTGATGGCGGCCCAATACACGCCAAAGCCCCGCGCCAAGGCTTCCGTAAACACCGCTACCAGCGGCAGGATCAGGAACAATCCCAGGAACCCCAGCATTGCCCCGATCAGGATCAGGCGGGCCAGCGGTCCTTCGGTCGCGATCCGGGCCTTTGTGGCTGAGGGGCCATGCTTCAAATCAATGGCGGGCGCGCCTGCGGCCATGTTCATGCCCCCTGTCGGGTTTGGTTCCAGTGCTGGAGTCCATTGATGCCCAGCAACAGAACAAAGGAAAACAACAGCATCACGCTTCCCAGGGCGGCTGCCCCGGCGTAGTCGTATTGCTCCAGCTTGGTGATGATGAGCAAGGGCGTGATCTCCGTGCGCATCGGCAGATTGCCGCTGATGAAGACCACCGAGCCATATTCCCCGACGGCGCGCGCAAAGGACATGGCAAAGCCGGTGAGCAAGGCCGGCAGCAAAGTCGGCAGCAACACCCGGAGGAAGGTCTGGAGGCGGTCGGCGCCCAGGCTGGCGGCGGCCTCTTCCAGTTCCGATCCGAGGTTTTCCAGTACCGGCTGGACGGTGCGCACCACATAGGGCAGGCCGATGAAGGTCAGGGCCACGACGATGCCGAGCGGCGCATAGGCCACCTTGATCCCCACCGCATCCAGCCAGCGCCCGAGCCAGCCATTGGGTGCGTAGAGGGTGGTCAGCGTGATGCCGGCCACCGCAGTGGGCAGGGCAAAGGGCAGGTCCACCAGCGCGTCCACCAGCTTCCTGCCCGGAAACGGATAGCGCACCAAGACCCAGGCCGTGATCAGGCCAAAGATGCCGTTGATCCCGGCTGCCAGCAGGGAGGTCCACAGGGTCAGGCGGTAACTGGCCACCGCGCGTGGATCACTGATGGTCGCCCACAGCGTGGCCCACGACGGGGTCAGGGCCTTGGCCACCAGCGCGGCCAGCGGCAGCAACACCACCAATGTGGCATAGGTCACAGTAAAGCCCATGGTGAGTCCGAAGCCCGGTATCACCGGACGGGTCTTGCGGGACATCAAATCTCCTCCGGCGATTGGGTATGCATCGGCAGTACGATCACATCGGTGGCCCGGATCATCACCTGGAGCCGGCGACCGGGCTGCAGCGACTGGCGCCGGCTTGATGTCGCCGGAAGGCGCACCTGCAACACCTGATCCCCCAGCGCCAGATCCAGCTCAAGCCATCCCGGCGTTTCGGTAATCAGCAGGATGCGGCCCGTCATCCGGTTGCCCGGGACGATCGCAACAGCCTGCGCGGTGGGCGGTGGAGATGACGCCATGATGAGGGTGACCTGATCGGGTTGTCGGGCGTGTCCGGAAAATGGGCGCTCAGGGGCGCCCACCCCCGACAGGGATCTGGTCGAAAAAGCCGCCATCGGCAAAATGCGTCTTCTGGGCCTTTTCCCAACCGCCGAAGGCTTCGTCGACAGTGACCAGTCGCACTTTGGGAAAACGCGCCAGATCCTTGGGGTCGGCTGCCTTGGCGTCGCGCGGACGGAAGTAGTGCTTCGCCGCCAGGCGCTGGCCTTCGGGGCTGTAGAGATATTCCAGGTAAGCCTGGGCCAGAGGCAGGTTGCCATGCTCGCGGGCATAGTCATCCACCACGGCGACTGTGGGTTCGGCCAGGATGGACAGCGAGGGCACCACGATCTCGAAGCGATCCGCGCCCAGCTCGTTCAGGGCGAGAAAGGCTTCGTTTTCCCAGGTCAGCAACACATCCCCGATGCCGCGTTGTGCAAAGGTCGTGGTACTGCCGCGCGCGCCGGAATCCAGGACAGGGACATTCTTGAACAGGGCCGTCACGAAGGCGCGGGCGGCCTCATCCGAGCCCTGCTTTTCGCGGGCATAGGCCCAGGCAGCCAGATAATTCCAGCGCGCGCCACCGGAAGTCTTGGGATTGGGGGTGATCACCTGCAGACCGGGCTTGATCAGATCGTCCCAGTCGCGGATCCCCTTGGGATTGCCCTTGCGCACCAGAAACACGATGGTCGAGGTATAGGGAGCGCTGTTGCTGGGCAGGCGTTTTTGCCAGTCGGTCGGGATGTGGCCGGAGCGGGCAATGGCGTCGACATCGGAGGCCAGCGCGAGAGTGACCACGTCCGCCTTCAAGCCATCGATCACGGCGCGCGCCTGTTTTCCCGAACCGCCGTGGGATTGCTGGAAGCTGACTGATTCGCCGTTTTTTTCCTTCCAATGGCGCGCGAAGGCGGCGTTGTAGTCCTGGTAAAACTCCCGGGTGGGGTCATAGGATACATTGAGCAGGCTGCGCTCGGCCGCGTGGGCGGGGTGGTAGCCCAGGCCGGCCAGGAAGATCGCAAGACCGAAGATCGAGCCCAGGCCAATGCGGCGCAAGAGGGGTGCGGCCCATCGGGCAGAGCGACGGGTGACAGCGAAAAATTCCATGAGATCTCCTTTGATCTGATTGGTTATCAAGAGGCTGATCGCTTGGAACTTCCGGAGGTCCGGTCAGCTCAGCGGGATATGAATCAAAAATAACGGGTTGAGTTAACCCGCAGCGCGCGGGGGTTCGGGACTCGCGATGCGGATTTTCTCGCGCCGCTCGATCTGCACCACGCGCCCGTCGTGCACCGTGATTTCGATCGCTCCGAAACGCAGCCCGGCCAGCAGGCGGCTGATCTGGCTCATCACCTCGGGAGCCAAGGCGGGATCCACATTCCGGTTCGGGCTCGCGCGGGGGTCTTGCACGGTTTACGCTTGGTTTGAGTCTTTGGTGGGCCCATTGTGGGGAGCCGGCTTTATTCTGTGAAATAATTAGTTATTCATTTGATATGAATTAAAAGAATTTAGAGGAGTGCGTTCATGGCCACCCGATCGATGCTCATCAGCGGTGCCAGTTCCGGCATCGGCGCGGCGGTGGCCCGCGAATTGGCCCGGCACGGCTGGCCGCTGGCGCTGTCGGCACGGCGCCGGGATGCCTTGGACGATCTGGCCAGCGAGCTGCGCCAGCGGCATCCCGGGTTGCGCGTCAGCGTGCACGTTCACGATGTGACGGACTACGCGAGCAGTGACGCCCTGATCCGGGATGCGGCGGAGGCGCTGGGGGGATTGAGCGCGGTGTTCGTCAATGCGGGGATCGGCCTCGGCGGGCGCATCGGCGGGAAGTCCTTCGACAAACAGCGGCGCACCATCGAGACCAATCTGCTCGGCGCCATGGCCGTCACCGATGCGGCGGTACGCCATTTCCGTGCCCACGGCGGCGGGCAGGTGGTGGGAACCTGTTCGGTGGCGGCGTTTCGCGGCGTGCCCGGAAACGTCGCCTATTCCGCCTCCAAGGCGGCGCTGTCCACCTATCTGGAGGGCTTGCGGGCGGAGGGCTGGCGCGAGGGGATCCGGGTGACGGTGCTCTACCCCGGCTTTGTGCGCACCCCCATCGTCGAGGGCGTGGCCCACACGCCGTTTGCCATCGAGGCGGATCGGGCAGCACGCCTCATCGTGCGCGCCATCGAACGCCAGGCGCCCCGCGCCATCGTGCCGCGTTTTCCCTGGACGCTGGCGCGTTGGCTGATGCCCTTGATCCCCTCCCGGCTGCTGGCGCGCGCTGGCTTTTGATGCCGAAGGATCGTAAGGCCCTTACCGATCATTTGCATATGAAGCATTTTGCCGAACGATACGCGCGTCCGGTTCGCCCGGGGCGGGACAGTGCGATCAGCGCGCCACCCAACCGCCATCCACCGGCAGCGCCGCGCCCGTGATGAAGCTGGCCCGGTCGGAACATAGCCAGGCCACGGCTTCACCGATCTCGCCGGGCTGGCCCAGGCGGCCGATGGGTTCACCGGCTGCAAAGCCGGCCGCCATGGCTGGATCACCCGCGATCAAGCGATCGATCATGGCGGTCTGGATCACACCAGGGCAGACGGCATTGACCCGGATGGCGTGGGCTGCAAATTCCAGGGCGGCCGTCTTGGTCAGACCGATCAAGGCATGCTTGGAGGCGACATAGGCCGGCAGCCCCTCGAAGCCCACCAGTCCGGCGATGGAGGCCATGTTGACGATGGCGCCTCCGCCCTGCTGGCGCATCTGGCGCAGTTCGGCACGCAGGCAGTACCATGCGCCGGTCAGGTTGACGGCAAGCGTACGGGACCAGTTGGCGTCGCTGCATTCGGCGGTATTGCCGTGTTCCCCTTCGATGCCGGCGTTGTTGACCGCCCAGTCGAGGCGGCCGAAGCGTTCCACCGTGACCGCCACCAGCGCGTCCACGGCGGCCGCATCGGTCACGTCGGTGCGTCGGAATTCGGCCTCCCCGCCCTGTGCACGGATGAGCGCGACGGTTTCCTCGCCGCCTTCCACGTCCACGTCGGCCACCATCACCCGGGCGCCTTCCCGCGCCATCACCAAGGCCGCGGCGCGACCGATGCCGCCGCCGGCTCCCGTGACCAATCCCGCTCGATTCAGCAGTTCACCACTCATGGCCGTTTCCTCCTCATCCTGTGAATGAATGGAGCGGGCTCAGGCTGTGATGGCCGGTCGATCGGACCCCGGCATGCCATGGCCCGGCATGTTCATGGGAAAGCTTAAGCTTGCCGATGCGCGCCGGTGGTGATGATCCTGTGACTCGCGATGCCTGTCACGGATTGGGTGCGCCTTGCGGCCGAGCGCCCGCACGACAAATGGCCTGGTTCACAGGCACTTGTAGACGCCGAAGGTCTGGCGGCCGTTGACCACGCCTGTCAAGGCCGAAACCGTGTCACCGCCCATGTCGATGGCGTTGTTCTTGGCCACACGCTGCAGGTCGGTTTCAACGGATGCGCCGCGCCGCGCCAGGAAACCAAACCGATCCAGCACCTGGACCTTGGTCTGACCAATTTCCGTGCAGTTTTTCACCCGCTCCAGCGGCAGGATCAAGACCTTGTCCGCACCGGGGCTCTTGGGGATGAAGGAGCAAGCCGTCAGCAGCGCGGGCAAGAGGGCGAGGAAGATCAATTTCTGTTTCATGAACGGTCATTCTCCTGATGGGACTTTGCGGGGGAGGAGGCCTCACTCCGTGCCGGAGCAGCCGGCTGTTGTCTGGTGAAAAAGGCCTGCATGGCGGCTCGGGCCTCGGCAGATTGTAACTGACGCGCAAAAGCTTGCACCTCTTGATTCAGCGCGGCATCAATGGCCGCCCGGTGGGGGGCGCGCAACAGGGCTTTGGTCTGTAGCAGCGCCTGGGGCGGCAGGCTCGCCAGTCGTTCGGCCTGTGCTTGCACGTGCGCCCGCAGTGCCTCGGCCTCAACCACGCCGTTGATCAGCCCGGACTGGGCGGCCGTCGGCGCATCCAGCGGCTCGCCGGACAACAGCATCGCGCTCGCCTGCTTGGCGCCTATCGCCAGGGGCAAGAGATAGGAGGCCGCGCCTTCCGGAACCAGCGCGAGGCGCGCAAACGGCAGCTCGAAACGGGCCTGGGGCGCCGCCCAGGCCAAATCGCAATGCAGCAGCATCGTGGTGCCGATGCCGACCGCCACGCCGGGCACCGCGGCCAGCAGCGGTTTGGAGAAGCGACTGATGGCATGCAGAAAGCGAATGACCGGGCTGTCGACACCCAGGGGCGGATTTTTCAGGAAATCCTGCAAGTCGTTGCCCGCGGTGAAACAATTTCCGGCGCCGGTCAGGATCACAGCGCGCACATCCGGGTCGGCGGCGGCGGTTTCCAGGGCCTCGACCAGCGCCGTATACATGGCATGGGTCAGGGCGTTGCGCTTCTCGGGCCGGTTGAACGCGAGCGTCCAGACCGCGCCGGCGCGCTCAATGAGAATGTCCGTGTTCATGATGAGAGAGCTTCCGGTCCGTGGCGGAGCGCGTATCCGCCGGGATTGAAAGGGGTGTCACGCGCCGCGCCGGGTCGTAGGGCATGCGATGCACCACCCAGGCCTGGGGTTCGGGTTGCAGGGTAACGTGGTGGATCTCGAAGCGCTCGGCAAGCAGTTGCCGCAAGCCACCCAGCAAGCTCGACCATTCCTCCAGGGTGTCCAGATCGACATGGGCGGACAGGGCGATGTGTCCGCTGGACAGCGTCCAGATGTGCAGGTCGTGGATGCCGCGCACGCCGGGGACTGCGGCCATGGCGCGTCCCACGATCGCCAGATCCAGGTGGCCCGGCACCCCTTCCATGACCACCTGCAAGCCTTCGCGCAGCACCCGCACGCTGCCCGCCAGCAGCAGCGCGCAGATCACCAGCGTCAGCAAGGGGTCGATGCGCATCCAGCCAGTGGCCAGGATCACCAGACCCGAGAGCAAGGCCGCGACCGAGCCCAGCGCATCGCCCGCCACGTGCAAGACGGCAGCGCGGATGTTCAGGGTCCGTTGCCCGCGCAGCAGCAAGGCCAGCACGCCCAGGTTGAAGGCCAGCCCCACGGCCGCCACCAGCAACACCGCACCACCCGCTACGGGTTCCGGAGCTTGCAAGCGGCGCAAGGCCCCGAACAGCAGCGCCAACGCCAGGATCAGCATGATGAGCGCATTGGCCAGCGCGGCCACCACCTCCGCCCGCCCGAAGCCATAGGAATGCTGCAGGCTGGCCGGCCGGCGCGCCAGTCGGGCCGCAATGGCGGCCAGGATCAGCGCCCCGGCGTCGGTGACCATGTGGCCCGCATCGCCCATCAGCGCCAGGGAATTGCCCCAGTAGCCGACACCGGCCTCGACGGCGGCGAAGGCCAGGGTGAGCCCGGTTGCCCAGTTCAGGTGGTGGGAACCCTCGTCGCCGTGATCATGGCCATCATGAGCGTGGGAGTGCGCCAAGGTCGTTTACTCCGCCGCGCGCCAGTCGCCGGACTGGCCGCCGCTTTTTTCCAGCAGCCGGATGCCGTCGATGACCATGCCCCGCTCCAGGCTCTTGCACATGTCGTAAACCGTCAGCAAGGCGACCTGCACCGCCATCAGCGCCTCCATCTCGACCCCGGTGGGCGCGGTGGTCTGGGTGACGGCCTCGCAGCGCACCCCGGCATCGTTCAGTTCCAGGCGCACCGCCACGTGGGTCAGCGGCAGCGGGTGACACAGCGGGATCAGGTCGGCCGTGCGCTTGGCGGCCATGATGCCGGCGAGCTGGGCGATGGCCAGCACGTCGCCCTTGGGGGTCGCGCCCTGGGCGAGGGCCGCGCGGGTTTCGGCATTCAGGCGGATATGGCCTTCGGCCACTGCGCGCCGGACGGTGGCGGGCTTGTGGCCCACATCCACCATGTGGGCGTTGCCCTGGGCATCGAAATGGCTGGAGCTGTTCATGGACGGCATCGTTTCCGCGGCAACATCGGGATTAACATAGCATGCTCGACAGGCAGGCGAGCGGCGCGGAGGCAGCGATGATCACAGTGCGGTTTTTCGCCAGTCTGCGCGAGCGGATGGGCCAGGAAATGCGGCTGTTGCCGGCTGGACCGTGCACGGTGCGCGAGGTCTGGGATCTGGCCACCGACCAGGCTCAGCCGCCCACGCACCTGTTGGCGGCCGTCAATCTGGAATACGCCGATTTCGATGCGCCCGTCGCCGATGGCGACGAAGTGGCCTTTTTCCCGCCGGTGACCGGGGGCGCGGCATGATCGTTGGATTGCGCGCGGCGCCCTTCGCGCCCTGGTCGCTGCTGGCCGAAGCCGAACAGGCGCTGAGTCCGGCAGACCGGGATGGCTGCGGCGCGAGCAGCGTCTTCGTGGGCACCATGCGCGCCGACAGCGGGCCGGCCCAGGTGCTGCGCATGCATCTGGAGCACTACCCGGGGATGACGGAACGCATGCTGGCGCGCATGGCCGATGCGGCGTGCAGCCGCTGGCCGCTGCGCCAGGTGGTGCTGGTGCATCGGGTCGGCTGGGTCGCGCCGGGGGAAACGCTGGTGGTGGCTGCGGCCTGGTCTGCCCATCGCGCCGAGGCCTTTGCCGCCTGCCGCTATCTGGTTGAAACCGCCAAGCACCAAGCGCCGTTCTGGAAGCGGGAATGCCGCGCCGATGGCACAAGCTCCTGGGTGACGGCCAACACGCCCGCCCCGGCGGAATGAACCCCGCGCCCGATGGGCACGGGGCGCCGCGTCAGGACTTGGCCTTGGCCCGTTCGATGCCCGCGAGGATCTCGGCTTCGGCGGCCTGCAGATCCTGCCAGCCTTCGACCTTCACCCATTTGCCTTTTTCCAGGTCCTTGTAGTGCTCGAAGAAATGGGTGATCTGGCGCAGGGTCAACTCGGGCAGGTCGTCGGTCCCCTGGATTTTGCTGTAGAGGCCGCCGGAGGTCTTGTCCACGGGCACCGCCAACACCTTTTGATCCTGTCCGGCCTCATCGCTCATGCTCAGCACGCCGATGGGGCGGCATTTGATGACACAACCCGGCACCAGCGGAAACGGGGTGATCACCAGCACATCCACCGGATCGCCGTCATCGGCCAGGGTGTGGGGGATGTAGCCATAATTGCAGGGGTAATGCATGGCGGTGGACATCAGCCGGTCCACGAACAGGGCGCCGCTGTCCTTGTCCACTTCGTACTTGACCGGATCGCCGCGCATGGGGATTTCGATGAGGACGTTGACCGACTTGGGGACATCGTCGCCGGCGGAAATACGATCCAGATTCATGGTGTAAGGGCTCCATTGACAGGGATTCGGGAAATCCGGGCAGGGCGCTCATGGGCCCGGGCCCGGGGCGGGGCGCGCCATTATATACCGCCGGCCGCATCCCGATAGCCGCTTGAATTGACGCGACCCGCACCCGGCAGGTACTTTATCGCTCTTTGGTTTTCTGGCAACAGGGACGCTGCCGCGCGGTGGCGCGACGAGAGGACATTCATGCGCATCGTGCTGTTGGGCGCCCCCGGATCGGGCAAAGGCACCCAGGCCAAGCTGTTGGTCGAACGTTTCAGTGTCCCGCAGATTTCCACCGGGGATCTGTTGCGGGCGGCGGTGACCGCCCAAAGTGCCTTGGGACTGAAGGCCAAGGCCGCGATGGATGCCGGCGAGCTGGTCAGCGATGACATCGTCCTGGGCATGATCCGCGAGCGGCTTGCCGAGCCCGACGCCAAAGCCGGCTTCATCCTTGACGGATTCCCCCGCAACCGCGCGCAGGCCACGGCGCTGGATGCGCTGCTCACCGAGCTGGGCCTGGGGATCGACCGCGCCATCCACATCCAGGTGCCGTTCGACGAGCTGCTCAAGCGCTTGGCCGGCCGCCGCACCTGCACCCAGTGCGGCGCACTCTACAATGTGTTCTTCTCGCCCCCCCGCCGCGCTGGCGTGTGCGACCGTTGCGGTGGCGCGCTGATGCAGCGCGATGATGACAACGAGCAGACCATCTCCCGCCGTCTGCGGGTGTATGAGGACCAGACCCAGCCGCTGATCGAGTACTACCAGGCGCAACACAAGCTGGCCACGGTTCCCGGCAGCGGTGAGGTG
>WOZT01000097.1:11318-15321 GCA_011620145.1 Gammaproteobacteria bacterium
ACAAGCTGGCCACGGTTCCCGGCAGCGGTGAGGTGGCCGAGATCCTGCAGCGGGTCATCGACGCTCTGCCGGCCTGAAGTCGCTCAGTCGGCCGGAAACGCGCCAGCGGATGCATCGGCCGGGGTCGCGTCCAGACCGGCGAGCAGATCCTCGCCGATCACGGTGCGGCGCCAGCCCCGCAGCACCGGCACATCCCGCAGTCCCAGCACCAGCGCCTCCAGATCCCGTCGCGGCGCCAGCACCGGCCCCTCCACGCCCAAGGCCGCCGCGCGCGCGCGCACCAACTGCCCCAGGCGCTTGAGGCACTGTTCCTGTTCAGGTGTCAGGGGATAAGGGACCGGCAGCGGATCCGGCGGGTGCGCCGCGCCCTCGCGGATGGCGCCCATCAAGGCGTCGCCGTGGCGTCGCAGCAATGTCGACGACACATCCGCCGCCTCCAGGGCCGACAGTGCGTCCGGCCGCTGTTCGGCCCAGCGCAGCAGCACCTCGTCCTTGAGCAGCCATTGGCGCGGCAGATCGCGCGCCTGCGCTTCGCGCTCGCGCCAGGCCGCCAGCGCCCGCAATGCCCCCTGCGCGGGCGGTGGCAGCATGCGCCCGGCGCCGATGCGCAGCCAGGCCCGTTCCGGATCGATGCGGTAACGCGCGGGATCGGCCAGGGCCGTGTTGTCGGCCTCGGCCCAGGCCAGGCGGCCCACCCGATCCAGCGCTTCCCCCAGATGATCGTGCAGCGCGGCCAGATGGCGCACATCGTCCACGGCGTAATCCAGTTCGGAGGCGCTCAAGGGTCGCCGCGACCAATCGCTGCGGGTGTGCAGCTTGGGCAGCGCGACACCCAGCAGATTTTGCACCAGGGCGGCATAACCGATCTGTTGGCCATGCCCCAACAGGCTGGCGGCAATCTGGGTGTCGAACAGCGGCGCGGGCAGGCGTTCGGGCCGCGCCCGATGGAACAGTTCCAGGTCCTGCCCGCCGGCGTGCAGAATCTTGACCGTCTCCGGGGCGTCCAGCAGCGCGAACAACGCCGTCCAGTCGGGAAGGGCGAGCGGATCCAGCAGCGCCAGCCCCCTGGGACTCGCGAGCTGGATCAGGCACAACTGGGCGTGGTAGGTGCGCTCCCGGACGAATTCCGTGTCCATGCCCAGCCAGGGCACCCCGGACCAGTCCGCCACCAGGCGTTCGAGGGCAGGGGCGGTATGGATAAAGACAAATTCGGACATGGGCGGATCAAACCGTGGCGGGGCCCGGGATGGGCATTTGCTATGATGCCATGGCCGTAACGGCGGACGGGGAGATTCGGACCGGTGCACCTGCACATTTTGGGTATCTGCGGGACGTTCATGGGCGGGATCGCGGCCCTGGCGCAGGCGGCGGGGCACCGTGTCACCGGCTCGGACCAGCACGTCTATCCCCCCATGAGCGACCAGTTGCGCGAGTTGGGCATCGCGGTGTGGGAGGGCTATGACCCCGCCCATCTGAACCCCGCACCCCATTGCGTGGTGGTGGGCAATGTCATCAGCCGCGGCAATCCGCTCCTCGAAGCGGTCCTCGACCGCGGACTCCCCTATCTCTCCGGCCCCGAATGGCTGGCGCGCCATATTCTGGCGGAGCGCTGGGTACTCGCCGTCGCCGGCACCCACGGCAAGACCACGACCGCCAGCCTGCTGGCCCACATCCTCGATGCCGCGCATCTGGCGCCGGGTTTTCTCATTGGCGGCGTGCCGGGCAACTTCGGCCGCTCCGCCCGGCTGGGGCAAGCGCCGTTCTTCGTGGTGGAGGCGGATGAATACGACACCGCGTTTTTCGACAAGCGCGCCAAGTTCGTCCATTACCGCCCGCGCACGCTGATCCTCAACAACCTGGAATACGATCACGCGGACATCTACCCCGATCTGGCAGCGATCCAGCGCCAATTCCATCACCTGATCCGCACCGTGCCCGGCAACGGGGCGCTGATCGTCAACGGCGAGGACAAGGCGCTGGCCGAGACCCTGGCCATGGGCTGCTGGACGCCGGTCATTCCCTTCGGTCGCACGGACGGCTGGCATGCGCGCCTGTTGAGCGATGACGGCAGCGCCTTCGAGGTGTGGGAGGGCGCGTCCCGCCGCGGCCGGGTCGAATGGTCTGCATTCGGCGCGCACAACGTGGCCAATGCGCTGGCCGCCCTGCTGGCTGCGCGCCATGCCGGCGTTCCCCTGGAGATCGGTTGCGCGGCGCTGGCCACTTTCGCCGGGGTGCGGCGGCGGCTGGAACAGCGGGGAGTGCAAGCTGGGGTGACCGTTTTCGATGATTTCGCCCATCACCCCACCGCCATTGCCGCCACCGTCGCCGCCCTGCGCCGCCGCATCGGCGCGGCGCGGTTGGTGGCGGTGGTGGAGCTGCGTTCCAACACCATGCGCCTGGGCACCCATCGCGCGGAGCTGGCGGGCGCCTTGGCCGAGGCCGATCAGGTGTGGGTGGTGCCGCCTTCCCCGGTCGGCTGGGATGTGGCGGAGAGTCTCGCGCCGCTGGGCGCCAAGGCCCATGTGGCGGCGGATGCGGGCGCCCTGCTGGCGGGGCTGCTGCCGCAGCTGGCGGCGGGGGATCAGGTGCTGGTGATGAGCAACGGCGGCTTCGACGGCTTCCACGAGCGCCTGCTGCAGGCCCTGGAAATGCGCTCATGACGCCCGCCGAGCGCCCGCCCATTGCCTTGGCCTGGACCGGCGCCTCGGGGGCACCCTATGGCGTGCGCCTGGCGGAATGCCTGATCGCGGCCGGCGAGCGGGTCGCTCTCATGGTGTCCAAACCCGCGCAACTGGTGATTCACGGCGAAACCGATCTGGCCTTGCCCGCGCGCGCCGCGGATATGCAGCGCGTGCTCGCTGCGCGCTGGCAGGCGGCGCCCGACCAGTTGCGGGTGTTCGGGCAGGACGAATGGACCGCGCCGGTGGCCAGCGGCTCGGCGCGGATCCGGGCGATGGTGGTCTGTCCCTGCAGCATGGCGACGCTGGCGGCGCTGGCCAGCGGGGCGAGCCGCAGCCTGATCGAGCGCGCCGCGGATGTGACGATCAAGGAACAGCGCCGGTTGATCCTGGTGCCGCGGGAGACGCCCTTCTCGGCCATCCATCTGGAAAACATGCTGAAGCTGGCGCGCCTGGGCGCGCTGATCGTGCCGGCCAACCCGGGTTTCTACCACCGCCCGGCCTGCGTGGCCGATCTGGTGGATTTCGTGGTGGCGCGCATCCTGGACCTGCTCGATGTGCCCCATACCCTGCTGCCGCGCTGGGGCGAGCCGCCGCCGGAGTAAGCCCGCTGTCGGTTTTGCAGTTGCGCCTAAAAATGGCGCTGGCGACGCCGCAGCCCGTCCGCTGCGCTGCCCTCGGAACGCCCTGCCCGGTTCGGGATGTTGCGCTTCATTCCTGAAACCGCGATCCCGCGGCGTCCTTCTCGTCAGCGCGCTCCGCCGTGATCGTCGTCCGTGGCGGCGGCCATGCGCGCCTCGAGACGCCGCAGAAAGACTTCCATTTCCCGCGCCGTCTGGATCTGGCCGCCGTCCCGGGCTCGGGCGATGCCGTCGCGATAGGCGGCCAGGGCGCCGGGCGCATCCCCCAGCGCGTCCAGGGCCTTGCCCAGGAGTTTGTAGGCGACGACCTGCTCGGGATTGTGGCGCAGGCAGGCGTCGGCATGCTCGCGCACGGCGGTCCACTCGCCTTCGCGCAGGCAGATCTGGGCCAGCGACAGCCGCAGCATCGCATCGTCCTGGCCGGCAATCAGACGTTGTTCCAAAGTTTCGCGCATTCCCATGATCACCCCCACCCATCATTCATCTGCTTCCGGACCATCCGTCGCAATCCGCATCATCCCAGCCAAAGGCTGCGCATCAAAACGCCTTTTCGCCACCGTTTTGCGTAGACTTGGACTTGGCATGGCCAACACCATTCATTTGGCAAGAAAACCATGAAAACCCCACCTGTCAACCTCAGTCGCCGCCGTTTTGTCGCGGGACTCGCCTCCAGCGGTGTGCTCG
>WOZT01000032.1 GCA_011620145.1 Gammaproteobacteria bacterium
GGGCGTTCACCGCTTGTTTCTTTGGGCATCTGCGCAATGAGCATGAAACTTGTAGCGTCTCCGATCGGCTCAGGTTCGCAACTCAGTCAATTCCCGCATCCGTGACAAACATTGCAGGATCAGCCCGCCCAGCGCAAACGCACTCCATCCCAATACCAGAAATCCCCAATGGATGGGGGCTGCGAACAGTTCTTCCGCATAGAAAAAGGCATGACCCCATTCATTGAAGCCGATATTGGGCATCATCAACAGCGGACCCATGGCCAGCAACGCCGCCGGGACGGAAACCCGTTCCCTGAAAGCAGGCAGCCGGGTGTGAATCCAGATGAAGGCCACCAACAGGGAAGCCCCAAAGGCGGGAATGGCAAAATATTGCAGGCCGATGTGGGTGGGGGTGAAATCGGTATCGCGGATGGTGATCTGATGCCAGGCCGCATCCGATTCGGCAAATACCCCCAAGGTCAGCAGGACCATGAAGCTACCCAGAGCCAGGACGCACATGACCAGGTAATAGCGCCACAACTCGTCCTGGGGAGATAACTGGCTCAGGTCCCGCTCACGGCTGAACCACGCCCAGGCCATCCCGGATCCACCGACCAGGATCAGAATCGCGTCCTGTGCCCACAGCAGATTCATCCAGTAGGTCTTGAATTCAGGTTCGAAGTAATCCAGGCCAACCGTGAAGGCATGGGTTTGCTGGTACCACCGATAGAGACCGAAGACCACGACGAAGACCAGCATGGCGGCGGCAACAGCCAGCCAGGGCATGCGGGCCTGTTCCTGATGCCTTGATTCAACGCGGTTTTCTGTTGTCTGGATCCGGGTGGCAGCCGGGTCCACGCTGCCGGATAAGGCAAGGCTTGCTTGCGACATCATGTCTCCTCCCCTTGATCTTTTTCATGGTTGCGAGTGGGTTATCGGGTCGTTCCAGAGATTTCTGAAGCGACCCTGTAAGTAATTAGCCAAGTCATGGGTAAACGCAAGCTCGGCGGCCCGGGATTATGCCGATCGGCGCGGGTGGATATACCGTGGCGAGGGTGTAAAATTGACGCCCCCAATCCATTCCCTGAGAAGTATCACTTTCCCATGGCGGCGATCAGCACCGAAACAGTCTTGAGCGTGCGGCATTGGAACGAGTCGCTGTTCAGTTTCACCACGACCCGGGATTCCGGCTTGCGCTTTGAAAACGGCCAGTTCGTCATGATCGGCCTGGAAGTGAACGGGCGGCCTTTGCTGCGCGCCTACAGCATCGCCAGCGCCAACTATGAGGATCACCTGGAATTCTTCAGCATCAAGGTGCAGGACGGCCCCCTGACCTCGCGCCTGCAGCATCTGAAGGAAGGCGATACCCTGCTGGTCAGCCGCAAGCCCACCGGCACCCTGGTGCTGCACGATCTCAAGCCCGCCCGTCATCTCTACCTGCTCAGCACCGGCACGGGCATGGCGCCTTTCCTCAGTGTGATCAAGGACCCGGAAACCTACGACCGCTTCGAGCGGGTGGTGCTGGTGCACGGGGTGCGGCGCGTCTGTGATTTGGCCTATCGTGACTTCATCACCCGCGAACTGCCCCACAGCGAATTCTTCGGCGACGCGGTGCGGGAGAAACTGATCTACTATCCCACCGTGACCCGCGAGCCGTTCGTCAACCAGGGCCGGGTGAACGACCTGATGGCCTCCGGCAAGCTGTTCGCGGATATCGGCCTGCCCGCCATGAATCGTGCCGATGACCGGGCCATGTTGTGTGGCAGTCCCGGCATGCTGGATTCGATCTGCGCGGTGCTGGACGGTTGGGGTTTCGAGGTGTCCCCCAAGATCGGCTATGCCGGCGACTACGTCATCGAGCGGGCGTTCGTCGAAAAATAGCCTCCCGCCAGGCGCAGGACGCGCCGTCTGGCTCACACACTTTTCCCGGGCAACCCAAGGAGCGGGTTTGATGGAAGAGACCCCTACGCTGCGCTGGCTCCGGCGCCTGCAGCGCATCCCCGGCCATCATCTGTGGCTTCACGCTGGCATCGCGCTGGCCGCCCCCTATTCGGCGACCATCCGGCCGCGCATCCTGCGCGCCGCGCCCGGACATCTGGAAATCGGCATGCGCAAGCGCCGCGCGGTGACCAATCATCTGGGCACCGTGCACGCTGCCGCGCTGGCGAATCTCATGGAATTGTGCGGTTCGCTGGCCGTGCAACTGGCCATTCCCGCCACCGCGCGCTGGATCCCGGCCGGGCTCGATATCCGCTATCTGCGCAAGGCGCGTACCGACCTCACGGCGGTCTGCCATTTCACGCCACCGCCCGACTGGCAGCGGAAACAGGACTGGCCGGTGACGATCACCGTGCACGATGCGCAGGGGGCGGCGGTGGCCGATGCCGTGCTGCACATGCGCATCGGACCGAAACGCTGAAAACCCGCAAGCCTTGGCGTGACTTTGTCCCGCGCCGGGAAGGCGATGAACTGCAGGCGGACCCACAGCCGGCTGCCTCTGGCGCCATCCCCATGGCGGCGTGCTGCTGTCGATGGGTCGGAAAGCGGCCGGCCGGCCGGTGCAAGCGGACCACGCCGGGTGGCCGCCGCGGTTCGAGGGCGCTTGCCGATGAATGGCGCATCTCCGCCTCCCCGCTGAAGGCGCGCCCAGCCCAAATCCTTGACACCAGCCAGCCGCATCAAGCCCGCGGCTGTTTCGCACCCACCAGACTGAGCGCCACCGCCTCCGCCACCTTGATGCCATCGATCCCCGCCGAAAGGATGCCGCCGGCATAGCCCGCCCCTTCGCCCGCTGGGTACAGCCCTCGGGTATTCAGGCTCTGATAATCCTTGCCTCGGGTGATGCGGACGGGCGAGGAGGTGCGTGTTTCCACGCCGGTGAGCACGGCGTCCGCCATGGCGAAACCGCGGATCTGTTGATCAAAGGCTGGCAAGGCCTCGCGGATGGCCGCGATGGCATAGGCCGGCAGGCTGGCATCGAGGGCGCCAAGCCGCACGCCCGGTTGGTAGGACGGCAGCACGCTCCCGAAGGCGGTCGAGGGTCGGCCGGCCATGAAATCCCCCACCAATTGTGCCGGCGCATCGTAATTGCCGCCGCCCAGCACAAACGCCCGGGATTCCAGTTGGCGTTGCAGATCGATGCCGGCCAGCGGGCCACCGGGATAGTCCTCTGGCGT
>WOZT01000224.1 GCA_011620145.1 Gammaproteobacteria bacterium
TTCACCTATTTCCAGCAGGTGGGCGGCCTGGAATGTTTCCCGGTCACCGGCGAGATCACCTACGGCCTGGAACGCATTGCGCTCTATTTGCAAGGCAAGGACTCCATCTTCGACCTGATCTGGACCGTCGGGCCAGACGGCAAGCCGGTGACCTACGGCGATGTGTTTCACCAGAACGAGGTGGAGATGTCGACCTACAACTTCGAGGAAGCGCCGGTGGGCGAACTGTTGCGTCTGTTCGACCTGTATGAGTCTGAGGCCGGGCGGCTGATGGACCGCCACCTGCCCCTGCCCGCCTATGAAATGGTGATGAAGGCCTCTCATGCCTTCAATTTGCTGGATGCTCGCCATGCCATTTCGGTGACCGAGCGGGCGCGCTACATTCTGCGGGTGAGAACACTCGCGCGGCGTGTCGCTCAGGCCTACTTCGATGCCCGTGCGCGTCTCGGCTTTCCGCTGGCCCCGACGGCCTTGGGTCAGGAAATCCTGACCACCTGGCAACCCCAACCGGAGCCCGCGCCATGAGGCGCGAGGATCTGTTGATTGAACTGGGCACCGAGGAACTGCCACCCAAGGCCTTGCGCGCCCTGCGCGATGCCTTTGCCGCAGGTGTGGCGCAGGAGCTGACCGCGGCCCGGCTCGACTTCGGGACGGTTACGGCCTATGCCACGCCACGGCGCCTGGCGGTCAAGATCACCGATGTCCTGGCCCAGCAGCCGGACCAGGTGGAGGAAAAGTTGGGCCCTGCGCTGGCGGCCGCCTTTACGGCCGAGGGAGCACCGACTCAAGCCGCCCTGGGGTTTGCCCGCGGCTGCGGCGTTGAGGTCGCGGCCCTGGAACATCTTGGGGAGGGCAAGCAGGCGCGCCTGATGTACCGCATGCTGCGGCCGGGCGAGCCGACCGCTGCGCTGTTGCCTGCCCTGGTGAGCCGGGCCCTGGATGGCCTGCCGATCCCCAAACGCATGCGCTGGGGCGCGAACCGCCATGAATTCGTGCGCCCGGTGCACTGGCTGGTGCTGTTGTTCGGCACCGAGATCGTGCCCGGCGAGGTCTTGGGCGTTGCCGCCGGCCGCCATAGCCGCGGCCATCGCTTCCATGCGCCCGCGCCCATCGCCCTGACCTGTCCGGCCGACTATCCGGATTGCCTGGAGACGGCCTTCGTGCTGGCCGATTTCGACCGGCGGCGCGCACGCATCGAGGCCGGGGTCACGGCGGCCGCCACCGCATCGGGGGGCGAGGCGATCCTGGATCCCGCGCTGCTCGATGAAGTCACGGCCCTCACGGAATGGCCTGTGCCGCTGGTGGGCAGCTTCGAGAAACGCTTCCTTGGCGTGCCCGCCGAAGCCCTCATTGCGTCCATGAAAGGGCACCAGAAATACTTTCCCGTGCAGGATGCCGACGGGCGCCTGCTGAATCGCTTCATCACCCTGGCCAATCTGGAGTCGCGCGACCCGGCCCAGGTGATCGACGGCAACGAGCGGGTGATCCGTCCGCGCCTGACGGATGCGGCATTTTTCTTTGAGCAGGACTGCAAGCAGCCGCTGGCGGGCCGTTTCGAGCGACTGCGCTCGGTGACTTTTCAAGTCGAACTCGGCAGCCTCGCTGACAAGACCGAGCGGGTGATCGCCCTGGCGGGATGGATTGCCGAACGGATCGGCGCGGATCCAGCGTTGGCCCGGCGCGCGGCCCTGCTGTCCAAATGCGATCTGATGACCGACATGGTGGGCGAGTTCGACGAACTCCAGGGCATCATGGGCGCCCATTACGCCCGCCGGGATGGCGAACCGGAGGAGGTGGCGCTCGCGCTGCGGGAGCAATACCTGCCCGCATTCGCCGGGGACGCCCTGCCCACCACGCTCACCGGCTGCGTTTTGGGCTTGGCTGACCGGCTCGATACCCTGGTCGGGATCTTCGGCATTGGCCAGCCGCCCACCGGCTCCAAGGACCCGTTTGGGCTGCGGCGGGCCGCCATCGGCGTGTTGCGTATCCTGATCGAGCGCGGATTGGAACTGGATCTGCGGCTGACACTGGACCGGGCGCGGGCGGGATATGGGTCCCTCAAGCAGGAGCCGGTCGATGCGGTTCGCGCCTACATTCTGGAGCGGTTGCGGGCCGTCTATGAAGATCAAAACATCCCGGCGGAGGTCTTCCTGGCCGTGATGGCGCGCGATCCCGCCACGGTGCTGGACTTCGACCGGCGGGTACGGGCCGTGGATCATTTCCGCCGTCTGCCCGAGGCTGCGGCGCTGGCGGCTGCGCAAAAGCGGGTGGCCAACATTCTCGCCAAATCGCAAGCCGATGCGACTCCCGCCGCTGTCAATCCCGCCTTGCTGCAGGAGCCGGCGGAGCAGGCCTTGTTCGAAGCGCTTGCCGCCAAACGGGCCGAGACCGGTCCCTTGCTGATGCAACGTGATTACACGGCGGTTCTGTCGGCTCTGGCGGTGTTGCGTGCGCCGGTGGATGCCTTTTTCGACGCGGTGCTGGTGAATGCCGAGGATCCCGCGCTGCGCGCCAATCGTCTGGCGCTGCTGGCGCAGTTGCGGGCGCTGTTCTGGGAGGTGGCGGATATCGCCCAACTCCCGGCCGCCAAATAAATCCGCCGCGTTGCGTCTTGGCCATGATCCCGACACCCCCGCCCGCCACGCCCCCCGAACGGGGTTGGGTCATCCTCGACCGGGACGGGGTGATCAACCGCGACCGGGCCGATTATGTCAAAACCCCCGCTGAACTGGATTTCCTCCCCGGCAGCCTGGAGGCCATCGCGGCGCTGACCCAGGCCGGCTACGGCGTGGTGGTGGCCACCAATCAATCCGGCGTGGGTCGGGGACTGTTGTCCGAACAGGATCTGGACGCCATCCATGCCAAACTGGAAACTGCGGTGAAAGCAGCGGGTGGGCAGCTTCTCGGGGTGTTTGTATGCCCGCATGCGCCGGATGCCGGGTGTGCATGCCGCAAACCGCGAGCGGGTCTATTGCAACAGATCGCCACCTGGGCCGGTATCGATCTGATCGGTGTGCCCGTGGTGGGAGATGCGGTCCGGGATCTCGAAGCGGCCCGGTCGGTGGGCGCGCTGCCGATTTTGGTGCGCACCGGTCATGGCGAAAAGACGCTGCGCGAATGGCCGGATGTC
>WOZT01000146.1 GCA_011620145.1 Gammaproteobacteria bacterium
CTGGAGCGCTACCTGCAGCCGGCCCACCAGGCAATCCAGAAAGTCGGCAACTAGGCCTTTCCAGTTGAACGGCAGTTAACCAGCACACGTTCCATCCGCGCCGCCTGCAGTGATTGCAACCCGCTTCAGCCAAAGCGCGCGGCCAGCCATTCCGACCACAGCGTGGCAGCGGCTCGCTCCAGGGCAGGCGCCTGTTGCTGGCTCTCGGCTCGGAGGGCGGCGATGTCCACTCCTGCCTGCCCCAGTTCACAGGCATGGCCGATGAACCAGCGTTCCAGGTCCGCACCGCGTACCTCGGGATGGCACTGGAACGCCCATCCATGATCGCCATGGGCAAAAGCCTGGTGGGCATATTGCGTGCTGCTGGCCAGATGCACTGCCCCCGCCGGCAGATCGAAGGTATCGCCATGCCAGTGCAATACCGACACCCCGGGCGCGAACAGCGGCGCCAGACAAGACACGGTGTGGCCCGCCGGTGTGGGCTGCAAGGCACTCCAGCCAATTTCCTTGCCCGCAGCCCCCGGATAGACCCGCGCGCCCAGGGCTGCCGCCATGATCTGGGCGCCCAGACAAATCCCCAGCGTCACCCCACCGCGGGCCAGCCGCGCGGCGACCAGATCCTTCTCCAGCTTGAGAAAGGGATACACCGCCTCCTCGTAGACCCCGATCGGACCGCCCAGCACCACCAACAGGTCGCAGGCGAGCCCTTCATCCCATGGAATGGCGTCCACTCCCGCCTGGCAAGTGCGGATCGTGAAACCCGCCGTCGCAAGCGCCGGCGCCAAGCTTCCCAGATCCTCGAAGGCCACATGGCCGATCACCATCGCCCGACGCATCGATCCTCCCGCGGTATCCCTGACATCGCCCCTGTTGCATGCGGCGCGCTTGGAGCCGTCATGGCAATTATGCTCTACTCCCGCCCCATACCGACCGCTATCTGGACCCCCGCCATGCCCGCTCCTGCCGTGCGCTTCCCTGCTGAATGGGAACCCCAGTCCGCCATCCTGCTGACCTGGCCTCACAGCGAAACCGACTGGGCGCCCAATCTGGCGGCGGCCGAGGCCACCTTCGCCGCCATCGCCCAGGCCGTGCTCGCCCGTGAGCATTTGCTGGTGGCCGTGCATCACGCCGCGCTGGTCGATGCGGTGCGCGCCCGGATTGATCCTTCCCCCGCCCAGGCGGCGCGTCTGCACATCGCCGTTGCACCGAGCAATGACTCCTGGGTGCGCGACCACGGCCCGCTCACCGTGCTGGAGAACGGCCAGCCGGTGCTGCTGGATTTCCGCTTCAATGCCTGGGGTGGCAAATACCCCTGCGATCTCGATGACGCCATCCCCGCCCGCCTGCACAACGCGGGCGTATTCGGTGAGACACCGCGGCGGCGGGTGGATTTCGTACTGGAAGGCGGCGCCCTGGAAAGCGACGGGCAGGGCAACCTGCTCACCACGACCTCTTGCCTGCTCGATCCACGGCGCAATCCGGGCGTGACGCAGGCGGCCGTCGAGGCGCAGCTGCGCCAGCATCTGGGCATCGAGCGGGTGTTGTGGCTGACACATGGTCATCTGGAAGGTGACGACACGGACGGACACATCGACACCCTGGCACGTTTTGCCGATCCAGCCACCCTCGTCTATCAAGCCTGCGAGGATCCCGAGGATGTCCATTTCGCGCCCCTGCGGGCCATGGCGGCGGAACTGGCCGCGCTGCGCCGCGCCGACGGCCGCCCCTATCGGCTGGTTCCCCTGCCGCTGCCCCGCCCCATCCGGGACGACACCGGCCGGCGCCTGCCCGCCACCTATGCCAATTTCCTCATTCTCAACGGCGCGGTGCTGATGCCGGCCTATCGCGACCCCGCCGATGCCGAGGTCCAGCTCCGGCTGCAATCGGTCTTTCCGGATCGCGCCATCGTACCCATCGACTGCACGGCGCTGGTCCATCAGTTCGGCAGCCTGCACTGCGTCACCATGCAGTTGCCCGCCGCCGTGCCGAGCCTCGACCCCGCGCCGTGACACGGCGGGCCGATTCATGAACGGGGCTGTGGACACCGGAGTGCGCGAACGGCGCATCGATCTGAACGCCGACTTAGGGGAAGGCGGACCGGCGGACGCGGCGCTGCTGGCCCTGGTGTCCTCGGCCAACATCGCCTGCGGCGCCCATGCCGGGGATGCGCAGACCATGGCCCGCACCGTCGCCGAGGCCGCAGCGCAGGGCGTGGCCATCGGTGCTCATCCGGGCTATGCCGACCGGGAACACTTCGGACGCCGCCCTCTCGACCTGCCGCCCGAGGCGGTTTACCGGCTGGTGACCGAGCAGATCAGCGCTCTGGCAGCCATCACCCAGGCGGCGGGTGCTCACCTGGTCCACGTCAAACCCCACGGCGCCCTCTACAACCAGGCCGCGCGGAATCCCGAACGGGCGGCGGCCATCGCCCAGGCAATCCGCGATTTCGATCCAAGTCTGGTCTTGGTGGGCCTCGCGGGCAGCGCGCTGATCGAGGCCGGAGTCGCGCACGGACTGACGGTCGGCCGGGAAGCCTTCGCCGATCGCCGCTACGAGGCCGATGGCAGTCTCACCCCGCGGCGTCATCCCGACGCCTTGATCCATGATCCCGATGAGGCCGCAGAACAGGTGCTCAGCCTTCTGCAGCAGGGCCATTTGCGCACCCGTGATGGACAAAGCATCGCCATGACGGCCGACACCCTGTGCGTGCACGGAGACAGCCCCGTTGCCCTGGCGCTCATCCGGCACATCCGCCAAGCCCTCGCCAGGGCCGGCATTGCGGTCCGGTCCCTAGGCGCCGCGCGCGAATCGACTTCCCGCCCCCAATCAAAGTCTCCTCACTGACCCGGCTCTGCCGCCAAAGGGCTTGGGCAGGAGCCCACATTCCCCTGGTAGGATTCACGACTCCATGGGTATGTTTCACGACAATGCGTCATGAAACATACCGGTTGATGCGCGAAAATGATTCCAAAAAAACAGATTAAAACAGCAAGTTAAGAATTATTCGGCGAGATAGGCGCAGGCACGGCGCCGTTGGCCCATTTCCTGCCTTTCTCAATCATGACGGTTTGCACGATACCCGTTATGCAACTTGATGCAATACGCATCCGGAGGACACATGGACGCT
>WOZT01000300.1 GCA_011620145.1 Gammaproteobacteria bacterium
TGGAAGCCCGTCTGCCGGATGCCCGGCGGGTGGAACAGGCCAACTGGCAACAGCCTTCCCTGATGCCCTGGGCGGAACGGATAGCGATGGCAGCCCGGGAACACGACGGCCCCGTGCTGGTGGTGGCCCACAGCTTCGGTTGCCTGGCCACCGTGCAGGCCTTGACCGTTCTGGGCGCGCCGATCGCAGCCACCCTGCTGGTGGCGCCGGCCGATCCGGATCGCTTCGGCATCGATCCGACCTGGCTGCAATCCGCGCTGCCCGGCGTCCACCGGATGGTCATCAGCAACAATGATCCCTGGCTGAGCCCGGCGCGCGCGCATGCGCTGGCGCGGGCCTGGAAGATACCGGCCCTGAGCCTGGGCAATGCCGGCCATATCAACGTGGCAGCAGGATTTGGGGCCTGGCCGCGGGGAGATGTTCTGCTCGCCAAGCTCTTGGCGCGCCTCATCGATCAATCCGCTTCCGGCGTATCGCTGCTGCCTGCAGACCCGCAATCCGCCAATACCCCATTACCCAGCCAATTCGCCCGGCAAGGGATCGCCTTATGAAATTCAAGACCGATCCGCCCGCCGAACCAACACTCAGCCTCGACATCCCGCATGGGACGCCAGCGACACGCACCGCCCCTGCGCAGGTGTTGACCTTGAACAAGTTGGCTCAGCAACCTCATTCCATCCGCGCCAGTGCGCTGGTTTTCGCCGACCCCCGTTCCCAGGAACTGCTTGATTATCTGGAGCGCATCAGCCCCAGCGATGCCAACGTCCTGATTCAGGGTGAGACCGGCACGGGCAAGGAACTGGTGGCGCGCCACGTCCATGAGCTGAGCGGCCTGCAGAAGGGGCCTTTCGTGGCCATCAATTGCGCGGCGCTCAACGAAAACCTGCTCGATGCCGAGCTATTCGGTTATCGCAAAGGCGCCTTCACCGGCGCCGACAGTGATCGGGCCGGCTGGTTTGAAACGGCGCAGGGCGGAACCCTGTTTCTCGATGAAATCGGTGATTTGCCGCTGAGCGCCCAGGTCAAGCTGTTGCGCGTGCTCCAGCAGCGCGAAGTGGTGCGGGTGGGCGCGCGCACGCCAGTGCCGGTGAATTTCCGCCTGATCGCCGCGACCAACGTCAACCTGAAAGCCGCGGTGGAAGCCGGCCATTTCCGCGCTGATCTGTATTATCGGCTCAGCGTGGCTGAAGTCCGGCTGCCGCCGCTGCGTGAGCGGCCCGGCGACATTGCGCCATTGGTCAGCCATTTCCTGGGCATCTATGGCCAACGGCTCGGATATCGGGATGCGAACATTCAACCGCAGGCGCTGGACCTGCTGCAGCATTACAGTTGGCCGGGCAATATCCGGGAGCTGGAAAACGTCATTCACCACACCCTGCTGGTCTGCCCCGGTACCGAGATTCGCCCCGAGGACATTCACCTGCCCGACCGGCCGCAGCGACCCGGCGAATCGGTGACCACGCCAGAGGCGCGACTGCAGCAGGTCTTTCGGGAATTAATGGCCCACTCGACTGCGGATTTGCATGCGGTCAGCGAGCGGATCCTGATCGAAACGGCCTATCAGCACAGCGGTGACAACCAGATCCAGGCTGCGAAAGCCTTGGGGATCAGCCGCAATGTCCTGCGTGAGCGGCTGCAGCGTCTTGGCATCATCCCTTACCCCCCCTCGCGCCGATCGTGAGCGGGGGTCTTGTCCGCGCGTTTCAGGCCTGCAGGTCTTGCCACAATGCGCCGGCCAGCCGTTCGGCAGCCCGGCGAATGTCGGGGATCGCAGTGCATTCCAAGAGGACGCCTTGCATGGGCGCGCCCAGGCTATGGAGTCCAGGGGAAATTGCCCCGTTCGCCCCACGCAACGCGCCGGCAGGCGTGGCGTCAAGGCCCATGCCGAGCGGATGGGCACGCACATGGCCGGCCGCGAACAACTGACGCAGCAGGGGGTCGCGACTGCGTTCATAGTGGGCCTCGGGACCGGTCGCGTTGACCACCAGATCGAACCAGCCTTCCTCGCGCGAAGCTTGCCCCCGACGACACCAGCGCGCCTCGACCCGATTGCCGACCTGGCGCAGTCTTTCCAGACGCGCCGGCAGGATTTCGAGCTGCCCCGCTTGCTGTAACTGCCGGAGCGTTGCGTGGTTCTGGTCCGGAATGCGATGCCGATGGATCGCCCAAAATGCCCGCCCGTGCCGCAGGAAACGCGCCTGATCCGCGGGCGACAAATGCGTCCAGAGGGTCTGCGCCTTGACCCGCAGTCCGTTCATCACGCGCTCCCAGGATTCGCCCGCTGCCACCCTCAGGCGCAGTTGCCGCAACAAGCTGCGCAGCGACGGGGCCGTGTCCGATGTATCAAAATCAAGCGCTTCCTGGGTACCCCAGGGCAAGGGCAGACGGCCATGGCGTGACAGGGCAGTCAGATGCACGCCGTTGCGAGCGGCCGGCGCCAGACTCAGGACGCCATCCACCATGGTCAGTCCCGTGCCGACGAACAACACCCGGCTGTGCGGCCTGATAAAGTCTTCGAGTCGACATCGCCAGGGGTCATTCACCACCAGGCGCTCATCGATGAGCTCGGCGCCGGGCAACATCCGAGGCGGCAGATTGCCGATCGCGAGGACGACGGCATCGGCCTGGATGGCGGCGCCGCGTTCCAGATCAACCCGCCAGCGCTTTTCTTCCCGGGTCAGCCCACAGACTCCAACACGCACGCGGATCACCCGCCCGTCAGCGCGCAAGGGTTCAATCAGCGCGTCGAGATACAGCCCATAAAGCTGGCGCGGGACGAAATCGGCCGCGACCACCGGCGGATCGATCCCCAGATGGTTCAGCCAGTGCAGAAAGCCCCCGGGATCATCGGTCGCCGCACCCATGTTGCCCGCAGGCACATTCAGCACATGCCGATGGTCGCAGCTCGCATAGGCCGGGCCGTTGCCCGGATGGCGATCCGCCAACACGATACGGCCCCGAAAACCCAGGCGATCCAGATGGTAGGCCACCAGTGTGGCGCTGGCTCCCGCCCCGATACAGACGATGGTCTTGGTTCTCAACAGTGACTCCTGATGCGGGTTTCCAAGCAGCCATCCATGGCGAAGCACGCTCTTCGCGTCTGCCGT
>WOZT01000047.1 GCA_011620145.1 Gammaproteobacteria bacterium
TCGTTTCGATGTGGCCATACATGGAGTAATAGAGCACGAGAATCTTGGCCATGACGGACTCCTTGGAAAGTGAAACAGGCGTTTTGCAACCGCCAGAAAACAGTCGGGACAAAGGCCGCGACATGAGGGCCACCTTAAACCCCATTGAGGCGGGGATAAATGACAAAATAGCAAAAAGATTGTTCTTTTTATGGAACGATAATGCGCGATCTGAACGACATGGCCCTATTCGCCCTGGTGGTGGAGACCGGCAGCTTTACCGCCGCCGCTGCCCGGGCCGGATTGCCCAAGTCCACCGTCAGCCGCCGGCTGGCGCGCCTGGAGGAGCGGCTGGGCGTGCGGCTGATCGAACGCAGCACGCGCCGGCTGCGTGTCACCGAGGCGGGTGAGGCCTACCTGGCGCATTGTCAACGCATCCTGGAGGAAGCCGATCGCGCCGAGCAGACCGTGCAGGCCCTGCTGGGCGCGCCGCGCGGGCCATTGCGGCTGACGGCTTCGGTCTCGGTCGGGCAATGCCTGCTGGCGCCGGAGCTGGGGCTTTTTCTGGCGCGCTATCCGGATATTGAGGTGCACCTGGAACTGACTAACCGGCGCGTGGATCTCTTGGCCGAGCAGTTCGATCTGGCCCTGCGCATCGGGCCGCTGGAGGATACCCGCCTGGTTGCCCGCACCCTGGGCGATACCCGGCTGCGGCTGTGCGCCAGCCCCAATTACCTCGCCCGCGCCGGCGTGCCGGAAACCCCGGCGGATCTGGCGCGTCACGCCACGCTGGCCATGCGGGATGTGGCCCTGCGCACGGACCGCTGGACGCTGATCGGTCCAGACGGGATTAGCCGGCCATCGTTGCGGCCGCGTGCGGTGGTCAACGATTTCATGATCCTGCATCAATTGGCGTTGGCAGGACAGGGCATCGTTTGCCTGCCGACCTTCGTGGGTGGGGAGGATCTCGCCGCTGGACGGCTGGTGCCGGTACTGCCGGCGTGGACGGGGCCGGGCAAGCCGCTGAGCGCGGTCTATCCCAGCGCGCGCGGGGCGACACCCAAGCTGCGCGCCTTGCTGGAGCATCTTGCCCAGACCCTGCCGGCGCGGCTCTAGCGGCCCGCACGCTCGAGCAGGCGCTGGCGGTCCTGCAAGCGGTTCCGCCAGGCGGGCGCCAGGACATCGAGCTGGCCCGCCTGCGCCAGGGCGGTCGGATCGGGCGCCGCGCTGATCGTGAGTTGCCACAGCCGGGCGATGGACATGCGCGCCGGATGATGCTGCACAAGCCGGAGCGGTGCGTTTGCCGCTACCGGTCCCGACTGGATGACGCGGCACAGCCAGCCCGAGCCGCGCCCGGTCTGCACGATGCGTTTGGACAGGTCCGGCAGTTCCAGGTGCTGGCTCAGTTTCCAGCAGGGCGTGCGCGGCTGGCTGATCTCGAGAATCGCCTCGCCGAGTTGCCAACGGTCCCCGACACAGGCCTCGGCTTCATCGATTCCCTCGCAACAGAGGTTTTCCCCGAAGGCGCCGGGGACGAAATCATCCGCACGGCGGGGATAGATCCCTGCCCAGTGCCGGTAGGCTGCGAGCGGATAGACGCATACCGCCCGTTCCGGACCGCCGTGCTGGCGGGTGTCCGCCTGGAGATCGCCGGCAAAGCCCAGCCGCCCCAGCATGAGCTCGTCACTGACGGACTGCTTGGCGATGCCGCTGAAATGGCCTTCGGGCAGCAGGATGCGGCCGCCCACGAAGGGGCCATGCCAGCGTATCGTCTCCCCCGAGGTCATGGCGCCGGCGGCACGGGCTCGGCGATGAATCCGAAATGGGCGGGAACATCCGCCCGGCAGATGGGATGCACTTCCAGAATCCGGTCGCCATCGCGCAGCCCCAAACGCGCAGGGTCTCCTGCCATCAGCTGGGCCAAGGCATCCGTGAAGTCGGCATCGGACAGGGGCCGGCCCGAAGGATCGCAAAAGGCGGGGCTGTAGCCCACCAGGTCCCGGTCATCCAGCAGCCCCACCCCGAGCGGAGTGCCCAGCAGCAGGTTGCCTTCTTCATCCACCCAGGCGCTGCGCAGCTCGCTTAACGTCGTCCCGGTGTGGGTGCTCAGTGCGCCGGGGCTGCCGGGCGCATGATCGGCGCGGCAGTGCAGGATCCAGGGGGTGTAGGCCAGGCTGACGTAGACCTTCTGCGGCCCGTTCTGGAACAGCCAGGCACCGGATTCATCGGCCAGGTAATTGCGGTTGATGAACGCGATGGTGCGGGCATGGCGCAGCGGCCGGCCCTCCAGCAGCCAATCGCCGCGCCGATCCAGCGCCAGCCAGCCATAGGCGGCCGGTACATTGGGCCATTTGCGTAATGCGTTCTGGACGCTCTCATCCATGGTCATCTCCCGGATCTAAGAACGCGCTGAATAAATCCATCCTGGATTTCTCAGCGCTCGCCATCGGAAAAGCGTGGTTTTCCGATGGCGCCCAAGATCAGCGGCTTACAGCCGCTGATCTTGGGCGCGCGTCCCTGCGCTGTGGGAAGCGCTGAATACTTCAGCGTTTCCCTAAACAGGCGTGGCAGACCTGATGGCGGGGATTTGCCGGCCTGTATGCATCCGACCTGATTGCCGTTCACAGGGCCATCGCCACCCGCCAGGCTTGTTCGATCGCGCGCTTGGCGTCCAGTTCCGCGGCCACGTCGGCACCGCCGATCAGCGTGACCGGGATCCCGGCCTGCGCCAGTGGGGCCTGCAGGTCGCGCAGGGGCTCCTGGCCGGCGCAGACCACGACGTGATCCACCGCCAGGCACACCGGCTGGTCGTTGTGAATCAGGTGCAGGCCGGCATCATCGATGCGCTCATAGTGCACGCCGCTCCAGATGCGCACGCCCAGGCGCTCCAGCAGCTCGCGGTGTGCCCAGGCGGTGGTCTTGCCGAGTCGTGCACCGACCTTGCCGGTGGAGCGCTGCAGCAGGTGGATTTCCCGCGCCGCCGGATGGCCGTGGAGCGGCGCTGCAGCCAGTCCGCCGGGCACGGCCGGATCGCGCGTGATGCCCCATTGGGCCATGAAAGTCGCCACATCGCGTCCCGGCGAAGGCGCGGCGGGATCATGGGCCAGGAAATGGGCGGTATCGACGCCAATGCCCCCACCGCCGAGCAGGGCGACGCGGGGGCCGACGCGCGCGGCGCCACTCAGCACCTGCGCGTAACTCAAGACCTTCGGATGATCGATGCCGGGGATGTCCGGCCGGCGCGGCGTGACCCCGGTGGCCAGCAGTACCTGCGCGTAGCCGGCCCCGATCAGATCCTCGGCCCGGACGCGCTGGCCCAGTCGCAGCGTGACCCCCAGTTCGCTCAGGCGCGCGGCGTAATAGGCGGGCGTCTCGGCATACTCTTCCTTGCCCGGCACCCGGCAGGCGAGATTGAACTGGCCGCCCAAGCGGGCCTCGGCCTCGAACAGGGTGACCCGATGGCCGCGCTCGGCGGCCACCACGGCGGCGGCCATGCCTGCGGGACCCGCGCCCACGACGGCCACTTGCAGCGATTGCGCGGCGGGTTGCACGGCGAATTCCTGCTCGCGGCAGGCACTGGGGTTGACCAGGCAACTCGCGAGCTTGCCGTTGAAGGTGTGGTCCAGACAGGCCTGGTTGCAGGCGATGCAGACATTGATCGCCGCCCGCCGTCCGGCGCGCGCCTTGTTCGTCCACGCCGGATCGGCCAGAAAAGGCCGCGCCATGGACACCATGTCGGCCACGCCCTCGACCAGCAACTGCTCGGCCACCTCGGGCACGTTGATGCGGTTGCTGGCGATGACCGGGATATTGACGGCGGCCTTCACCCGCGCCGTGGCCCAGGCAAACGCCGCCCGGGGCACTTGGGTGGCGATGGTGGGCACGCGCGCCTCGTGCCAGCCGATGCCGCTGTTGATCATCGTGGCGCCGGCCGCGGCGATGGCCTGGCCCAGGGTGATGATTTCCGCGCCGCTGCTGCCGTCGGTGACCAGGTCCAGCATCGACTCGCGATAAATCACGATGAAGTTCGGTCCCACTGCTTGGCGCACCCGGCGCACGATGGCCACCGGAAAGCGCATGCGGCGCTCGAAATCCCCGCCCCAGGCGTCCTCGCGCCGGTTGGTGCGCGCGGCCAGCCACTGGTTGATGAGATAGCCCTCCGAGCCCATGATTTCCACGCCGTCATAACCGGCCTCCCGGGCCAGCACGGCGGCATGGGCGAAATCGGCAATGGTCTGATCCACTTCTTCCAGGCTCATCTCGCGCGGCCGGAAGGGATTGATCGGCGCCTGGATGGCCGAGGGGGCGGCCGACTTGGGGTTGTAGGCATAGCGGCCGGCGTGGATGAGCTGCAGCGCGATGCGCCCGCCCGCCTCATGGACCCGCTGTGGCACCACCCGGTGCATATCGACGTCTTTCTCGGTCGCCATCATCCGTGCGCCCAGGGCCAGGGCGCCGGTGGGACTCACCCCAAAGCCGCCGGTCACCATCAGCGCCACCCCGCCGCGGGCGCGCTCGGCGAAGTAATCCGCCATCGCCGCCAGACCCTTGGGGTGTTCTTCCAGGCCGGTGTGCATGGAACCCATCATGACCCGGTTGGGCAGGGTGACGAAGCCCAGGTCCAGCGGCGTGAACAAATGGGGGTAGGGGGTGGTGGACATGGGGTCTCCTCGTCGTTGTTGTCGAGCCGATCACATGCGGCTTTGGCGCCATCCTAGCCGGGATCGCGGCGGGGGAAAACCGGCCCCATCGGATTTTGGGGGGGTCGGTTTGATTCCGTCTGTCCAATCCGCTTCAAGTGAGGTCGCTCCCATGCCCATGACGGCAAAAGCGGTTTTGCATTTGGAGGCAGGACCAGCGCGGGCAGTCTGCGGTGACTTATTTCTGTGCGGTTGTATGCAGCCGCTTTGATCTTCTGAGCGCAGTGTGATGGACAGACACATGGATAATTCTTAATATGACGTGCACGATTAAATCGTGAACGATAAAATCTCGTGAGACATGCCATTAACCCATGAGGCCGACGATGAAAATTCTCTATCAAGCAACCGCAACCGCCAGCGGTGGACGCGACGGCACGGTGAAAAGCAGCAATGGGGTCCTGGATCTCAAGCTTGCCATCCCCAAGGAAATGGGCGGTCCCGGTGGCGCGGTGCCCAATCCCGAGATGCTGTTCGCGGCAGGCTATGCCGCCTGTTTCGATAGCGCGCTGCAACATGTCGCCCGGCAGAAGAAACTCAAGCCCGGCGCCACTCAGGTGCAGGCAACGGTAGGCATTGGCGCGAACGAGGCCGGTGGCTTCGCGCTCGCGGTCACCCTGGAGGTGACGATTCCTGGTCTGCCGCGTGATGAAGCCCAGGCATTGCTGGAGGCCGCCCATCAGGTCTGCCCCTATTCCAATGCTGTGCGGGGAAATGTGCCGGTGGAGCTGAAACTGGTTTGATCCACCTATGCGCGTCCCCTTCGTTCACGGCGAGGGGATGTCATCACGATACCGGAGGGTTTGTCATGAATCCCTTTTATCAGTTATCCGCCAACACGCTGCATGGGCAGCCCGTGGCCATGCAGCAGTACCAAGGCAAGGTGCTGCTGGTGGTCAACACCGCCAGCCAGTGCGGCTTGACGCCGCAGTATCAGGATCTCCAGCAGTTGCATGACGAGTACGCCGATCAGGGCTTGGTGGTGCTGGGTTTTCCCTGTAATCAGTTTCGCCAGCAGGAGCCGGGTGATGCGGAGGCGATCGGCAGCTTTTGTGAGCTGAATTATGGCGTGCGCTTTCCCATGTTCGACAAAGTCGAAGTCAATGGCCCGGGCGCACATCCGATTTTCCGGTATCTGCGTGAACAATTGCCGGGCTGGTTCGGCTCTGCCATCAAATGGAATTTCACCAAATTCCTGATTGGTCGTGACGGTGTGCCTATTCGCCGCTTTGCACCGATCACCCGCAAGGCAAAAATGGCGCCTGCAATCCAGCGGGCGCTGACGGCACCTGCGGAATGGGTCGACACGAAGACTTCTTCATGATTCTCAGGAGGGTAACACCATGAACTATCGGCAACTGGGTCATTCCGGCCTGTTGGTGTCAGAGCTTTGTCTGGGCGCCATGAGCTTCGGTAAACAGGGTTATTGGGAGGTGGTCGGCGGCCTGGGGGATGCCGAGGCCCAGCGGCTGATCGACATGGCGCTGGACGCCGGCATCAATTTCTTCGACACAGCGGATGTCTACTCCTATGGGCAGTCGGAGGAGATTCTTGGACGTGCCCTCAAGGCGCGGCGTCACGAGGTGGTGCTGGCCACCAAGGTGCGAGGCCGCATGAGTCCTGAGATCAACGACGTGGGGCTGAGCCGTCATCACCTGATACGGAGCTGCGAGACCAGTCTGCAGCGGCTGGGGACCGATTACATTGATCTCTACATCGTGCACAGCTTCGATTTCGTCACCCCGCTTGAGGAGACGCTGTCAACACTGAACGATCTGGTGCGGCAGGGGAAGGTGCGATATCTCGGCTGCTCCAATTTTGCCGCCTGGCAGTTGATGAAAGCGCTTGCGCTGGCCGAGAAGCATCATTGGGAGAAGTTCGTCTCGCTCCAGGCGCTCTATTCTCTGGTGGCCCGCGATGTCGAAACCGAACTGGTGCCGCTGTGCCAGGATCAGCGACTCGGTCTGACGCCCTGGTCACCGCTTGCAGGCGGCTTTTTGACGGGCAAGTTCCGCCGTGGCGAAAAGGGCCCGGCCGACGCCCGTCGCAGCAAGGAGCAACACAACTTCATTCAGGTGGATGAAGACAAGGGCTTCCGAATTCTGGACGAAGTGCAGCGCATTGCGCAGGCGCGCGGGGTGAGTGTTGCTCAGGTGGCGCTCAATTATCTGTTGCGCAAACCGGCAGTGAGCGCTGTGCTGGTGGGCGCCACCAAGCCGGAGCAGTTGCAGGACAACCTCAAGGCCACCAGTTGGACCCTTGAGGAAGCGGAAGTAAAGGCGCTCGACGCCGTCAGCCAACCCGGGCGCCCCTATCCGCACTGGATGCTGGATTACACGCGCATGGATCGCATGTCGTCGCGAATGATGTGAGGTCATCGCACAATTCAGCTACGACCTCCATGAGGCCATTGTGAGAGACGAGATGAAGGGAAAGCGCACAACGCAGACAGATCCGAGCGATCTGGCCTCAAGCAGCGGGAAAGCTCATACAGTCGTGTTGGATGCCCAGTTGTGTTTTCCGCTCTATGCCGCGTCAAGGCTGCTGACACGGCAATACCAGCCGCTGCTGGAACGGTTCGGCCTGACCTATCCGCAATATGTGGTGCTGATGGTGTTATGGGAGCGCGCACCCCGCACGGTTGGCGAGATTGGCGAACGGGCATTGCTCAATTCCAATACGCTGACGCCCTTGCTCAAGCGGCTCGAAGCGCAGGGTTTGATCCGCCGCCAGCGCGCGGTGAGTGACGAGCGGGTGGTGGAAGTCCATCTCACCGAGCGCGGCGAGCTGCTGCAGGCGGAATGCGCCTGCGTCCAACATGCGTTACGTGAGCAGATTGCCATGGCTCCGGAAAAGCTCGTTGCACTTAAGGCGGGGCTGGACGAGTTTCTGGGGCATCTGCGCCGCTTGGAAAACATTGCCGATTAATCCGCTATTTCTTGCGCGAAGTAGCCATGTCCTGAATGCGACACAGGCCATCGGTCTCGTGTTTACCCTGTTTGCTGGATCAACTGGAGTACCGATCGGCCCGTAACGGCGCCGATAGCTTGGCCTGGGACGCGCTTGCATGGGTTGGCCAGGACCGTGCAACCCACTCTGGCTGGGAAGTGAGGGATACGCGAACGGAGGCGGCAGGGGGCGAAAGTGATCGCCTGGATGCGTACTTTGGTCGCCTCATCTCGCCCTATTGGGATCTTTTGGTCGGCGTGGGGTATCAGCGTCGATATGGATCTGCGTTTGCGCTATGAGGTTTGGCGCGAGTTTGCGCCCTATATTGGCCTATCGTGGTCACCTGGCGTTGTGGGCACCGCAGATCTGGCGCGCACCGAGGAGACGCCCATTGAAGACTGGTCGTTGCTGACTGGGGTACGGCTATGGTTTTGAACCAATGGCATCTAACTCATTGTTTTTATTTTTTGAATTTCGCAATGAGGCGGATTGATAAACTGGATGGAAGCCGGTTGACTTTGATCAAGAGGTTTTTGGGCCTGACGCAATAGACCCAAAGTGTTTGATTTTAATTGGGTATTGGCGCGACCTATGAGTTGGCCGGGCCGCTTTCGCTGATTTTTGCTTGAACAGCCGTTCAGGGATTGTGCCCACCTGCCGATTCAATTACATTTGTGCGCCTGAAGGTTCGGGCCTTCGAACTGTGGCAGTAAATGATGACCGCCTCTTTTAGATTGACGAATACAATGATGTCCGCGTGAACGGTCGGTTGGGATCCATGCTTTTGCATGGGCGCATACCGTAGACTGTTGAGCATGGGTTGTTAGGCGATGCGGGGAAATTCGGGCTAACGGACTGACCGGGCAGCGCGTTTTGCGCTTGGTGATTGGGAAGTCCCGACTTATTTTTGAGGCAACAGGGAGTGAAGTGCGATGAGTACGGTCAGTGGTGCATACGGTAAGGGCGGCACCCCGGATACAACGACCCGTCCGACAAAGTCGGCGGTGCGCAATGTCCAGGAGCAGATGGCAGCGTGGAAGAATGTTGATTACACCTTGATCCCGATCTTTTCGATCCTGATCGGCGGCGTGACGGTGTTCCTGATCGCGCTCACGGTCGGGGACTGGGACTACTGGGCGGACTGGCGTGATCGCCGCTGGTGGCCGTTGGTGACGCCGTTTTCGCTCATCATTCCTGCGGCGATTTTCAACTATTTCTTCTGGAAGCGTTTCCGCCTGCCCATCGGGGCAACCGCCATGATCCTGGGCTATATGTTCGGCGTGTGGGTCAGCCGGTACATGAACTTCCATATCTTTGCTAATTTCCCGATGAACTTTGTTTCGCCTTCGACTTTCATTGGCATGGGACTCCTGCTCGATTGCACCTTGGCGCTGAGCCGCAGTTTCTTTCTCACCGGCTTGGTGGGTGCGTTCCTGTTCGCCATCGTGCTCTATCCGCTGAACTGGGTGACCATGGCACCCTTCCATGTGCCCGTGGAGTACAACGGCTTCCTGGTGACGGTGGCTGACCTGATGGGGTATCAGTACATCCGCACGGCGATGCCCGAGTACGTCCGCATCATCGAAAGATCAACGCTCCGGACTTTTGGTGAAGCGGTGACGCCGTTGACGGCCTTCTTTGCGGGCTTTGTCACTTTGCTGAACTACTACCTGTGGGTGTGGATCGGCTCGATTCTGACCCAGAATCGCTGGCTGACCCGGCTGATTTGATCCATTGGCCATAGGTTTTAACTCGGTCTGGGGATTACCCAGGATTTATTTGGCAAGGACACTGGATCGCGCTCTGCGATTCGTCCATTCGGGGATTACCGAACGTCATGAAAACGATGAAACACATCAGGTATGGAAGTTGGGGGGCCTTGGCCCTCGCCATGTTGCTAACCTTGGTCGGGCCTTTCTATAGCCCTGCCGCCGAGGCACACGGTGAACGTGCTCAGCAGGCCAGCCTGCGCATGCGCACCATGCATTGGTTTGACACCGAAATTCAGCCACGCAAAGTGGCGGTAAATGAGACCGTCCACGTGACAGGCCGCTTCATGCCGTCCCAGTGGTGGCCGGAGCATATTCGCTCGGTGGAAGAATCGGCCTTCATGAACATTGGCGTGCCCGGTCCCGCCTTCCTGCGTATTGATTCACGGGTCAATGGCGTGCCCATGATCCGTTCCACCCGTTTCCATCTGGGCAAGACCTATGAATACGATGTATTGCTCAAGGCACGGGCGCCTGGCCGTTATCACATTCATCCGGTGATCAGCGTGGAAGGCGCGGGCCCCATCATTGGGCCGGCTTTCTGGGTTGAGGTGACAGGAGACCAGAAAGATTTCAAACACACTATCACCACCATGACCGGGAACGTGATCAATCCCGAAACTTATGCGATGTCGACCATCCTGTGGTGGAACGCGCTGTGGTTTGTGATCGGCATCGCCTGGCTTGCCTGGTGGTTCCGCAAACTGCCTGTGATCATGCCGCGCTACATCAAGGTGGAAGAACTGGGTGATGACGCCAACCAGCTGATTACCATTCCGGACATGATCGTGTCGGCGCTGTTCTTCGGTTTCGTCATGCTGGTCATCGCAGGCGGGTATTTCTGGGCCAACTACCAATACCCCATTACTTCCGTTCTGCAGACTGGCAAGGTTGAAGTGGAACCGCTGCCCCAGCCGCCACAGATGGTGGAAGTGGAAGTGAACAAGGCGACCTATCGGATTCCGGGCCGTAGTTTCCAAGTGGAAATGACCGTCACCAACCGCAGCCCGCGACCGGTTCAGGTCGGCGAGTTCAACGCCGCCAATATCCGGTTCATTAACAATAAGCTGCTCAATGTCAAAGCACAGGAAAAAGACGATCTGGTGGCCGCCACGGGTCTGCGGGTCGACAATCCGCCAATCCAGCCCGGCGAAACCCGCACGATCACCATTTATGCTGATGATGCGCTGTGGGAAACCTATCGCCTGACCAGTCTGATCAATGAACCGGATGGTCGGTTTGCCGCATTGCTGATGTTCTTTGACGATCAGGGCACCCGCTATATGCAGGAAATCGGTGGGCCCATGATTCCTTCCTTTGGCTGATCATAAAACCTTGCCGGGCCGGCGATGTCGAAATGAATGACATCGTCGGCTCAGGTTGGGATCACCAGAAAAATGATTGATCGAGAGCACATCAAGGAGAACGAGATGTCGCAGTCGAGGGTTTCAACTCTTTGGTCGTTCAGGCTAGGCCCCATAGTCATCCTTTTGCTGTTGATATCGGCAAGTGGCGCGGCTTTTGGGCATGGTGGGGTGTCTATCGCAGATGACATGTGTGTGATGCAGGTCGGACCTTACCGAGCCCATTTCACGGGTTATCAGCCCGAGCGGCGGGCGACGCAAGAGTTCTGTGAAGATATTCCGGAGGTGGGACGGTCGATCTTCGTGATCGACTTCATCAACGATGAATTACGACACATGGAAACTGATTTTCGAATCATCAAGGATGTCAACAATATCGGCATCCGTGCGAAGTATGAAGATCTCGGCACCAAAGAAGACATTGAACGGGCAACGGTTTACTACCGTCCTGCGGAAATTGTCGCCACTGGAACTTTTAATGCGGACCACACCTTTCCGGAACAAGGGCATTTCATTGGTCTGGTGACGGCCCGGAATCCGGAAACGGGCAAGGAAATCATCTCGGTGTTTCCCTTTGCAGTGGGCATCTTCCACTGGGGCCGCATGCTTGCTCGGATTGGTTTGATCCTGGCTCTGGTAGGCGGATTGGCAGGATTTTTCATTACCCGCGCTCTTCGCAAGAGCAGGTGAGAGCTGACCGAAATCGCATATTTTCTTCTTCAATAACAGCTATTCGAGGCCGGGGACAGGTCCCATTGATCTGAGACTTCGCCACCCGGCTTGGCGAAGAGCTCAGTTGTCATGTACAGGCAAATTTCCCGGTGGGGCGGCTGTCGCGGCTGTCGGTCTGTTTAATCGGTCTCCTTGTGGGAGTCGGCGGTACCATGCAACGACGTATTTTGTGGCTGGCTTTTTTTATCTTGCTATTTTCCGGTGCCTTGCTGGTTCCCAAGCAATGGTATCCCTTGTCCTGGCAAATCAAGGCATACCAATGGTTTGGTCCCGGTAACTACGAAGCCCCACCAGCCAGTGCGAAGGCACCTGAATTGTCGTCCGATACGTATTGCCCGGATGATCCCCAGGGCTGGCGAAAGCAACAAGTTATTGAAGGCGTTGAGATTGCCGCCTCGCCCAACTGTGTCGCAGATAATCCCTATACCGTGGCTGCATCGGTCAAGGGGACCAACAATGTTTCCCATGCCACACTGATGCAATCGGGGCTGGCTCCCGACGCCGTGGTCATGGGCCGGGATCTGGATGGCGACGGAGACCCGGACGAGGTCCATATTCGGCTTGAGGTCACGGAGCTCAATGGGGGCTCTCCCGACCGCCAGGATCCCACAACCCAGTTTGAAATCGCGCCGGGTATTCGCCCTGGCCTATGGGTGTTCTCGCCTAAGTCGGTGGGTATGTCCACCGAAAATTTCGAGTCCATGAGGGCCAATCTCCTGCTGCGGGCACCCAGTCCGGCGATCCGCGTGGAACAGGGCGACAAGGTTTTAATTACGCTGGAAAACACGCATTACATGCCGCATACCATTCATCTCCATGGGGTGGATCATCCCTTCTCGCAAGACCATGGGATGCCGCATGATGAAAACATGTCGGATCACGCGCAACATGATGGGTTGGCCGATGACTCGGCCGTTCTTGGCAGTAAAGAGGGTGAAGAAAACGGCGAAGCGGCATCATTGTATGTCGAGAGGATGGGCCCGGCTGCTCCCGGCAATGACGGGGTTGAAGAAACCAGCGAAATCCCGCACATGCCGGGCCGAAGTCATACGTATGAATTTCAGCCCAGAGTGCCGGGAACCTACTTCTATCATTGCCATGTTCAGCCCAACGTCCACATCCTCATGGGCTTGCAGGGGATGTTTGTGGTGGAGGAAAACCGCCGCAATAACTGGGTTCAAACGCTCAACATTGGCGCCGGACAGGTACGCCATCCCTCCGTCGCGGTGCGGGAAAAGTTTGATCGCGAATATGACCTCCACTACGAAGATATTTATGCAGGTCTGAATAATATTATCCAGAGTCAGATCGATCCGCGCTTGATCATCCGCGATGCCCACCGACGTTTCGATATTACGCAGGCCAGACCCAATTATTTCCTGCTCAATGGCCGTTCTTTCCCTTACACCTTTCGCGAATCATTGGTAGTGGTCGCACCCAATGAGCGGGTGAAATTGCGCATGCTCAACGGGGGTAGCGAAGGCATCTCAGTGCATACCCACGGTCACAAGTTCACAATCACTGATCTTGATGGTATCCCGGTGCCCCCAGCGGCACAGATTACCCGGGATACCGTTTTCATTTCCTCTGCGCAGCGCGCTGATGTCACGCTGAATACAACAAACGATGGCTTGCATAGCTATGGTCCCGGAATCTGGCTGATGCATGATCATCGGGAAGCAGCCGTCACCAATGCGGGCATCGGTCCGGGTGGCAGCATCAATGCCATCGTCTATGAAAATTTTCTGGATGGGGCGGGATTTCCCAAGGTTCAGGGAGTGGATTGGAAAAAATTCTTTACCCCTGAATATTACCAGCGGCAGATTCCGGTATGGATGGACTACGACCCTCTGTATCGGCTGGCTGATGCCACAGGCAGCCCCCGTGAAATGATTCGATTCCTGCTGCTGGGGCTTGTGGGAGGTGCTTGGATTGCGGTGATTATTGCCCTTTTGTGGCGACCGGGTCGGCGGTTGGTGAGAGGGTAAAGCGATGCGCTTGCGTTACCCGACAATGCTGGCGATGTTTGCTCTGAGCGCGATGCTTACTTGGGTGGCGCTAGCGTCCGAGGCAGACAAACCCACTTCCCCGAAAGATCCATCGGGGATGGACCACTCGATGCACATGGGTGGCATGGAGATGGACGCTGAAGGCATGGTCATGAACGCGAACGAGGATACGCTGCCGGAGGATTGCAAGGCGATCAGCAAGGACTATGCCTTCGAAGTGCATGCGGGCACAAAATACGCCGAACCGTATAACGGCACGATTTTCGGCATGAGCCAGCATGAATTTCATGTGGAGCCCTGTAGTCGGATCACCATCACTTTCATCAATGAAGATGAAGTTCGCCACCAGTTCATGGTGCATCAACTGCCCAAATACCTATATCCACAGGGCATGCTTCATATTGAAGCGGCGGGTGGTGCCACCAAGAAAGCCACCTTCATCGTCCCCAGCGACAACCGCACTTATTTGGTCCACTGCGATATGGCCCAGCATATGGAAAAAGGCATGAAGGGACAGTTGGTAGTCGGGCGCGGCGGTATCGATTTTCCCAGTGTGCCCGGTGTGACCGGCACATTTCGTCGTCAGTGGTACACCGATTCGGCAACGCTGCTCGCCGTTTTTGCGGGAGGCCTCGGGATTTCTCTGATCAGCGCGCTGCTGTTCCTGCGCCGGCGTTAAGGACGTCTTTATTCCCCTATTGCCCGACGGGCAAACGCCACTATTTCCCTGGCCCGATCCGGCCAGTCAAGATGGCTGCCAGGATGGGCGCAATAGCGGGTTTCGCCTCCTTCACGGCATCCCGACCAGACGAGACAACTGTTTTCTTCGTGCGGCGTGCTTTCACATTGATTGCATTGCGCCCACCAACGGGCTGCTTCCCGTCCAAATCCGGGAAACAGGCGATCGCGATCCCCATGCAGAATCATCACCGGCAAAGGCGCCGGGCAGGATTCCCTGGCCAGATCCTCGCCCCGGATGCCGGCCGCGCTGGGAATGATGGCCGCCGGACGCGGTGCGATGTCCGGTAAAAACGCCAGCGCGCTGCTGATCGTCCCCCCATCCGAGTGGCCCGTGTAGATCAAATGATCCAGATCGATGCAGTAGGTGCGCGCCACTGCCGGCGCGACCTGGGCCAAGTCCCTAATTACGCGCTGCGTCAGCCCCCGGCTACCGGCATAGGCCACGACGAATCCTGCGGCGGTAGCCTCATGGGTCAAGCCCGTGAAGCGTTCGTTCAGGGTGGGGCCCAAACCAGCAGGTGCGAATACGACAAGCAAAGGATGGAGGCGGCGCGGATCATAGTTTTTCGGGGCGCGGACCCGGATCGGGATCCCGTCGGGGGTGCGCAGTTCGGTGGGGTCGGGATCTTTTGCTCTGGGACCCGCCGGACAAGCCGTTGGCGCTTCGCCCCCATAGTCATAGGAGGCGGAAAGCAAGGCATCACCCCAGTGCAGATGAGTGATGGCCAGCCAAGCGGGCAGGCCAATGAACAGGCCGCCCACGACGAGAA
>WOZT01000246.1 GCA_011620145.1 Gammaproteobacteria bacterium
TAAAGCCCCTCGGGCATCACCGCCTCATGGGCTTGCAGCCGGATTTTCAGCCACTCCGGCACCGGTGCCGGCCGCTGATGGACAAAATCGAACCACACCATCACGCTGCGCGAAGTCGCCACCAACGCATCGTGCGGCGCCAGCAGGATCATCTGCTCCATGGTCATGCTGGTGCGACCCACCCGCGAGGTTCGGCTCAGGATCGTGATTTCGGCGGGATAGTGCAGTTGGTGCTTGAAGCTGCACTGGGTGTCCGCCAGGATGACATTCTCGCCGTCGGCCTTGATCGGCTGGTCATAAACCGCATGGGCATAGGCCACCCGGCCGCTTTCCAGGTAGCGCAGGAAACTGACGTTATTCACATGCCCATAGGCGTCCATATCGCCCCAGCGCACCGCCAGAGGAAATCGATGGGCATAGGATCGGGGATCCGCGTCGAAGGGAAGAGACATGTTTTCGTTCTCCGGCACACGAGAGGAAGGGCATTGTATCGTCCGCCCCACAGGAAAATGCGATGAAAGGTCGCCAACGCCAAGCGGCGCCCGCCGGCTTCACCCAGGCCCAAGGCCATGTGCTGATCGAAGTCCGCCTCAGCCGGCTGGCCCAGTTGTTCCACAACCTGGATCCGGCGCCGTTCCGGGAGAAAGACCTGGATCCGGATGCGGAAGCCTATCTGGTGGAATCGGCGGAGGAAATCGGTCCGGACCTGCCCATCGCCCTGGTGTTTGAACTGCCCGCAGCGGAGATCGCCCAGGCCGAAGCGCTGCTGCCCGAGGCCCTGGCCCATTATTTCACCGACCGGGCGCTCAGCAGCCGCCGCACGCTGAACCGCCTGTTGCGGGACGGACGCACCGCGCTGCTGATCGGCCTGGGATTCCTGGGCATCTGCCTCATCGCCAGCGAGACAATCAACCAGTGGGGGGCGAGCCTCCCGGCCCGGGTGCTGGGCGAGGGGCTGCTGATTCTCGGCTGGGTGGCTTTGTGGCGCCCGCTGGAGATTTTTCTCTATGAATGGTGGCCCCTGCGACGGCGCATGAACGTGCTGCGCCAACTGGCCCAAGCGCCCGTCTGGATTCGCCCACATCCGGACGCCGCACCCGACCGCCCCCTGTCGCAAGCCCGTACCAGCGGCTAACATGGCCCACCGCCCGGTTACCCTTTGAGTTGTACTGCCCATGCCCCCTGCCCTGCTGGAAGCCTGCAAGCTGTTCAAGGACTATGGCAGCCAACGGGCCGTGGACGGGGTGAGCTTCGCCGTTGCCGAAGGACGGTGCTTTGGCCTGCTGGGTCCCAATGGCGCCGGCAAGACCACCACCGTGGAAATGCTGGAAGGGATCACCCCGCCCAGCGCCGGCCAGATCCGCTTCCGCGGCGCCCCGGTGGGCCGGGACTATCCCCAGGAAATCGGGCTGATGTTCCAGAGCACGGCGCTGCAGGATTTCATGACCGTGCGCGAGGCGCTGCACACCTTCGGCCACCTCTATCGCCGCCACGCCGACTTCGACGAACTGGTGCAGCGCTGCGCCCTCACCGACTTCCTCAACCAGTACGTCAACACCCTCTCCGGCGGCCAGCGCCAGCGCGTGCTGCTCGCCATCGCCCTGGCCAACCGCCCGGCCCTGCTGTTCCTGGATGAGCCCACCACCGGGCTGGATCCGCAGGCGCGGCGCCGTTTCTGGGAGCTGGTGCGGGAAATCAAGGCAGGCGGCAGCACCATCCTGCTCACCACCCACTATCTGGAGGAGGCGCACGCCCTGTGCGATGAGGTTGCCATCATGGACCACGGCCGGATCATCGCCCAGGGCAGCCCGGCCGCCCTGCTCGCCGCCCATTTCGATGAATCGATCCTGGTGCTGCCGCCGGATCAGGCCCCGGCGCTGGCGCGGGCCGAGCTTGCCGCGCAGGAAACCCTGCATGGCCTGGAGCTGGCGACCCGCGCGGTGAACGAAACACTGCGCCGGCTGCTGGACGCCGGAGCGGACCTGAGCGGATTGCGCATCCGCACCGCCACGCTGGAGGATCTGTTCCTGGAGCTGACCGGACAGGAGTTGCGCGCATGAAAGGCCTGATGCGGTTCTGGGTGGTGTGGCAGGCGCGCAATCGGGAATTCCTGCGTGACCGGGCCTCCCTGGCCTGGAACGTCCTGTTGCCGCTGCTGATCGTGTTCGGCTTCAGCTTGGCCTATAACGGCGACGGACCGGCGCAGTATCGCGTGGGTCTCTATGGCGCCACGGCGACCGGCGCCGATCCGCTCGGAGACTTGCCGCATATCCTGCGCGTGCCGGTGGACGATCTGGGGCCCGCCATCGTCAAGGTCGAACGCCATCAGCTCGATCTGCTGCTGGATGTATCCGGTCGGCGCTACTGGGTGAACCGGGACTCGCCCCATGGCGAAATCCTGGCGCGGGCGCTGGAGGCCGTCAGCACGCCGCCGCCGATCCGCCAGCAGGTGAGCGGCACGGCGGTGCGCTACGCCCACTGGCTGCTGCCGGGCATCCTGTCCATGAACATGATGTTCAGTTGCCTGTTCGGAGTGGGGTATGTGGTGGTGCGCTACCGCAAGAACGGCGTGCTCAAGCGCTTCAAGGCCACACCGCTCACCGCGTTCGAATTCCTCACCGCCCAGCTGCTGTCCCGCCTGTGGCTGACCTTGAGCATTACCAGCGGCGTATTCCTGCTGGCCTGGGTGCTGCTGGACGTGCCCGTGCGGGGCAATCCGCTCGCCCTGTTCAGCGTCTTCGCCTGCGGCGCCATCGCGCTGACTTGCCTGGGGCTGATCATCGCCGCGCGGCTGTCCAGCCAGGAACTGGCCGATGGTCTGCTCAATCTCATCACCTGGCCGATGATGTTCCTGTCGGGCGTGTGGTTTTCCACCGAAGGACTGCATCCCTGGCTGCAGCGAGCGGCCGAACTGCTGCCCCTGACGCATGTGATCGAGGCGGCGCGGGCGGTGATGTTCGACGGGGCGGGTTTCCTGCAGATCGCCCCGCACTTGGCGATCCTGCTGGGCATGGCGGCGGTATTTCTGACGGTTGGCGCCTGGGGCTTCCGCTGGGACTGAAGCGATTCAGCCCTCGTGCTCGTCGCGCCAGGGAT